>JABUEW010000157.1 GCA_013314855.1 Bacillota bacterium
ATTTGTGTTTCATTTTATTGATTTTTAATCATATATGTATTAAAATCTTACATGTACATAAATTTTAATGTAGTTTAATACATTGGAGGTTGAATAATTTAAATGAGGTTTATAGATACATCCTTAATAATTGATACTGTAGAAAACCTATGTATAACTGCAAATTATAATCTTAACCAGGATATATTAGATGCTTTGAAGAAAAACCTTACTGCTGAAGAATCCAATGTTGGAATACATATTATTGAAAAAATTATAGAGAATGCTGATCTGGCTCGTACAGAGGGAGTGGCAATATGCCAGGATACCGGAATGGCAGTAGTATTTGTTGAAATAGGACAGGATATTCATATTTCCGGGGGGAGTATAACAGAAGCAATAAATGAGGGAGTAAGAAGAGGATATAAAAGAGGCTTTTTACGGGATTCCGTTGTTAGAGATCCCATAGAAAGAGTAAATACAGGAGATAACACTCCTGCAGTGATCCATTACGATATAGTAGAAGGAGACAAGATTAAGATTACTGTAGCTCCAAAAGGCTTCGGAAGCGAAAATATGAGTGCATTAAAAATGTTGAAGCCGGCAGATGGAATTGAGGAGGTTAAAAAGTTTATTATTGAAACAGTTGATAATGCGGGGCCCAATCCATGTCCTCCTATAATTGTAGGTGTCGGTATTGGAGGTACTATGGAAAAAGCAGCCAGCCTGGCCAAAAAAGCTTTAATAAGGCCCATTAATAAAAGAAGTAGTATAGAATATGTTAAGAACCTCGAAATAGAGCTGCTTGATAAAATTAATAGGCTTGGCATAGGACCTATGGGTTTGGGAGGAAGAATAACTGCTCTTGCTGTTAATGTTGAAGTTTTTCCTACGCATATAGCCGGCCTCCCTGTAGCAGTAAATATAAGTTGCTATGCTACAAGGCATGCAGAAGCAGTTTTATAAAATATAAACATGTAATTCACAAGATTAATAGTTTTGATATGAATATAGTTATATATAATATATAGTAGTATAATAGTAGATAAAGTTCAAAATATTAATGTTGGTAATTAAATGTTGGCAATTAAAAACTAAAGGAGTAAATAGCAGGAGGTAAAATGAGGTATACATTAAACACGCCTTTAAGCAAAGATATATTAAAGAAGCTAAGGGCAGGAGATGAAGTAAGAATAAATGGTGTAGTGTATACAGCAAGAGATGCTGCCCATAAGTGTTTGGTTGAAATGTTGCAACAAAAGGAGAAATTGCCTTTTGATATTAAAGGGCAGGTTATATATTATGTAGGGCCATGTCCTGCGAAGCCAGGTAAAGTAATCGGTTCTGCAGGCCCTACTACAAGCGGAAGAATGGATATCTATACCCCGCTTCTAATAGGAGAGGGTCTAGCAGGAATGATTGGAAAGGGATTAAGAAGCAAGGAAGTTGTTGAATTCATGATGAAACATGGTGCAGTATATTTCGGTGCTATTGGGGGTGCCGGTGCACTAATGGCAAAGCATATAGTTTACCAGGAAATTGTGGCCTTCCCGGAACTGGGACCTGAGGCATTAAGAAAAATAGAAGTTGTAGATTTTCCTGTTTTTGTAGTTATAGACAGCTATGGCAATAATTTGTATGAAATAGGAAGAAAGAGGTATAAGGTTATGTAAGATAACATTATATAGAATAAATTTTAATTATAGGGAGTGAGATATATGCCGAAAATAACATCAGATATGATAATATCAGAAGTATTAAAGCTGGATAAAGGTACGGTGCCGATATTTTTAAATAATGGGTTATACTGTCTCGGGTGCCCGTCTGCTTCCGGTGAAAGCATTGAAGATGCTTGTGAAATACATGGGCTGGACTGTGACAAATTAGTCAAAGAGCTTAATGAGTATCTGGAAAAAAAGGAAGAAAAATAAGTTGGCAAGACAGGTTGTCAGAATAAGTCAGCAAAACACTACAACACCTCGTAAAGCAATGTTTTACGAGGTGTTATAACATTGGTGACCCATAGGGGACTCGAACCCCTGTTACCGCCGTGAAAGGGCGATGTCTTAACCGCTTGACCAATGGGCCAAATCTACCTGGTAATGGGCCGGAAACTACCAGATTGAAATTACCGGATTGTTGGTGAGCCATCCGCGACTCGAACGCGGGACCCCTTGATTAAAAGTCAAGTGCTCTGCCTACTGAGCTAATGGCCCAAATTATATTAAATTTATGAAAACCAAAGTATATACTATAACATAGGCTTATGGTTTGTCAACATATTTTTTGTGTTTGTACAAATAAAAATTGCAAGTTTAAATTCCGTACATTTTATAAATTTTTGCATCTTCAATTAGTAATGTACAGCATAGCATGTGCAATTTCATAAGCAGATCGTTCGCTTAACGGCAACAACTTGCACAAGCCGCTGCACTCGCATATTACGAATTGAAAGTTTTTGCTAAAAATAAAGTTTTTGCTAAAATATATTGACAGTTGTGTCATACCCATGCTATACTAATTCAAGTCAGAGGGCTAAGGGCAAATCAATACTTCAATTATGGCCTATAATAATATATTTGAGCTGTTAAATGTAGCAAAATAACATGTTGTTAAGCTGGTGTAGCTCAGCAGGTAGAGCAGCTGACTTGTAATCAGCAGGTCGGGGGTTCGAATCCGTCCACCAGCTCCAAATCAAGAAGGGAATATTCCTTTGAAAAAGGTGTATTCCCTTACTTTTTGTTTTTAATCGTTTCATGGTGAACCCCTTTATTTTGTAGTTTTCAAATCATATAAGATTAAATGTAACCCATAGAGAGTTTAGTTCATAATATAAAAGTAAAGATAATATGTAAACATGAAAAATATAAGGAGGCTTCTGTATGTATGAATATGAGTGGAATTCCATGCCGTGTATGCAGATGATGAGTATGCCGGATTACTGTTATCCAATGATGACAATGCCACAGCAACAGTTGGAAAGTATGTACCCAAAAGTTTACATTATAATTTTCCCTGTTGTACGGCGCCATTGCGACATGATGGATATGAAATATGGAGTAATGCACATCCCTACCCGTGAACAACTGGATTCCATGGTTGACAGTATAGTAAAGACAGTATCATCGGATGTTGAGCTGGCAATTGCAGAGGGGGTAAGGGAAGAGGAGAGGCAGCTTGGTCTTGGAGGAAGGCGCCTGCTACGTGATTTGGTATTAATTCTTCTTTTAAGAGAACTCATCCGCAGAAGGGGTCAATATTGGGGATATTACGGTTATCCAGGAGGAATGTACGGCACTTATGGCGGATACCCTGGTGGATACCCAATATATTAGAGTTGTTAATTTTATATAATTTTCTTTGAAACTATTCTTGACAAAAAATTTTATATAATCGTTGGCCTGTTTGCCTAAAACACTATAAGGCGACAGGCTTTTTTTTTATAAATTTTTCTTTATAGACATATTGATTATGCATATAGATAGTATTAATGTATGTTTACAAAAAAAATTGATATACTTAATAATATCACCTCTAAAAAATATTGATGGAGGTATGACTTTGAAAATATTAGTGATAATTCCTGCGTATAATGAAGAAAAATCAATAACAGGGGTAGTAGGCCAAATTAAGCTTAATATACCTGAAGCGGATATTCTTGTAGTAAATGACGGTTCTAATGATGCTACACCTCAAAAGGCTTCTGAGGCGGGTGCCAGAGTAATAAACCTTCCTTTTAACCTTGGTATAGGTGGAGCTATGCAAACAGGTTATCTTTATGCAAAGTATAACAATTATGATATAGCCGTGCAAGTGGACGGGGATGGCCAACATAACCCTATTTATATACATAATCTTATGGAGCTTATAATACAAGGCTCGGCTGATATGGTTATAGGTTCCAGGTTTATAAAGAAAACATCTTACACACCTTCCTCTGCAAGAAAAGCCGGGATGCTGTTTTTTTCAGCTCTTATCAAGCTTCTTACAAATCAGAGGGTTAAAGACACAACCTCGGGGTTTAGAGTAGTGAATAAAAAAATAATTGAGTATTTTTCACTTCACTACCCTGTTGATTATCCTGAAGTTGATGTACTGGTGAAACTTTACAAAAAGGGGTTTCGAGTTATGGAGATGCCTGTGGAAATGCAGGAGCGAAAAACCGGGAAATCCTCTATTACACCTTTGCGTTCTATTTATTATATGATTAAGGTAACAATATCCTTATTAATAGAATCTTTAAAAACTATTGAACAGTGAAGGAGGTAAACCCCATATTGACTATTGACAATTGGGTTTGTAGGTTATGTTTATTAATGTTTATACCATTTCAATAATATTCAGTATAGTATTTCTTGTTGTAGTAGTAGAACTGGTAAGAAAAAACAAGCTTCAAGAAAGATATTCTCTTTTATGGATTTTTATGAGCATTATATTGCTAGTGCTTTCATCTACTCCAGTAATAATAAACAAACTGGCAGAATGGCTCGATATAAAAAATCCGCCATCTTTTTTATTTCTTTTTGGACTTGTATACCTTCTTATTTATAACCTGCACCTTACTGTTGTTGTATCAAAACAGTCTGAAAAAATTACCAGGCTGGTACAGGAAATAGCCCTTCTTAAGGAATCCTTAAGCAAAAGGGGGAAGCAATGTATTTAAAACAAGGTAAAACACTGGAAGGGATGGCTATATATAGATTTTTATCATTGAGTTATGGAAAAATATTTTATATAATAATAACTGATATATAGTATACAAAAAATGTGGGCTAATAATTAACAGTTTATTTGTAACTTTATATTTTATCAGAAACTAAAATTAAACTTGCAAAAAGGAGGCATATTGCATGGGATGTATAAAAATTACGAAGAAAGAGTATAAGGGATGGAAAAACTGCATTGAAATTTCCAATGGTATAGTAGACATTATAGCCACTACTGATGTAGGGCCAAGAATAATCCGTTTCGGTTTTACAGGCAAGGAAAATGAGTTTTGTGAAGTGGAAGGCCAGGTGGGTACAACCGGCGGGAATGAATGGAAAATTTATGGCGGCCATAGGCTATGGCACAGCCCGGAGCATAAGCCCCGCAGCTATGAACCGGATAATTCAAAGATAGATTATTGGGAAAAGGAAAATGGTATTGTACTTAGTCAGCCTGTTGAACCCTGGGCACAGATTAAAAAGGAAATAGAAGTATCTCTTTCCCCTGACAAACCTAAAGTTTTTTTGCTTCACAGGCTTACAAACAAAGGTGCCTGGCCTGTTGAACTTGCAGCCTGGGCACTTACGGTAATGGCTCCCGGAGGTAAGGAAATAATACCCCAGGTAACCAAAGATACGGGTTTGTTACCCAATAGGATGATATCCTTATGGCCTTACACAAAATTAAACGACCACAGAGTGTACTGGGGAGAAAAATACATAACCCTGCAGCATGATTGTAATGCCAAAGGACCGTTTAAGATAGGATTACCTAATGAAGATGGCTGGGCGGCATATGCCAACCATGGACATCTTTTTGTAAAGCAATTCCAACATATTGATGGGGCGCTTTATCCTGACTTTGGTGCATCTTCTTTCGAGACATATACCTGCGATTTCATGACGGAAATAGAGACTTTGAGCCCTCTCGTTGTACTGGATCCTGATGAGTCGGTGGAACATACTGAGATATGGAGTCTTTATGATAATGTTAAGGTACCTGAAAATGAGGAAGATATAGACGAGATAATCTTATCATTTATCGGAAAGTAAGAAGTTCAAAGAGGTATAAATATGGTAAAACAAGAGTCATTGGCTAATTTAACGCTGCGCCAGTTCCTTAAGTACGTAACAACCGGGGGAATTTCTTTTGGCGCAGAATATACTATGTTTTACATGTTATTTCGTATTTTGAAGTTGTGGTATATATGGTCAAACTCCATAGCTATGACGTTTGGTTTTACCATAAGTTTCTTTTTAAACAGGTTTTGGTCTTTTAAGTCTCAAGGAAATGCATATAGACAATTCATAATGTATGGTGTTTTGTTTTTGGTAAATCTTTTTATATCAAATATGCTCATGTTATTATTTTCAGGTACTTTTGGAATTAAACCCCTTATTTCAAAACTAGTTACTGTAGGGATTCTTGTGTGCTGGAATTTTGTCATATATAAAAAAGTAATTTTCAAATAAGTAACCTTTAAGTAAATTAGCGACTTTAGCGGCGAGTGGGAAAAAAATGAGGTCCAAAAAAACATGGACCTCATTTTTGGTGGAGGGGGATGGATTCGAACCATCGAAGTCTGCGACAACAGATTTACAGTCTGCCCCCTTTGGCCTCTCGGGAACCCCTCCAAAAAGTATTAAATTAGGCACATATATAAAAAGTATTAAGTTAGACACATATATTAAAATACACTGTTTTTTTACTTTTGTCAATACTTTTTTTATTGAAATAACTGAAAAGTTGCTATAAACTCGGCTATATTCAAGTCATACATAGACCAGTACCATTAATCTTAGGTTTGGCCGAACGGTTGGTGAAAATATGAAGTATATGGTATATAGCAGGGACGGACAGCTATTATCTTGCCTGCTGTTTCGGGTCAGCGGCGTGGTCGTGTAGAGAGCGGGATAATTTTATAGGCTGGGACAAAACGCAAAGAGCACGAGGACTTATTAATATGACAAATAATACTCGTTATCCAAACAAAAGTTTTGCAACGACCGCTTCGCCCTATTCGGGCTCAATTCAAAACGCGGGAATGTGGACGAACAGTTCGGGATCCTGACATTCTTCCTTGGCATCCTCGTCCACGACCATTTCATATCCTACTATCAGTTTGAGAATGTTTCCCATGTCGAGTGCAATGAGCATATACTAAGGCTCCTTAATAGTATAACAAAATCAAAAAATTGCCGAACATCCATTCTTGCTTATGCTGGGTGTAACCTCGGTATGCGCATTAGCGCCATGCTGTTTTTCGCACCGCTTTTTCCTATTATTCATATTTTTTTGAGGTAAAACTATTGTTAACCTCTGAATAGTAACATTTGCACAGAATTTTACATTATATTTATGATATTTACGATATTTGTGAGAGGAGAGAACTATGGCAAAAAGCATCTTGAGAAAAGAGTTTTATAAAAAGTAACATAATAATTTTTATGTTAATATATTATTATTAAGATAAAACACCCTATTTATTTCAACATTAATCATGGCTTTCTAAAATGTAACTGTAAAAAACGTAATTATTTTAACCGGTATAAGAGACCGGTATAAGGAGGAATTTTTATGGCATGTTCTGATAATTCATTCTGGTCAGCAACCAGGCAGATGGAAGTACCATATGCTGCTCAGAATTTTATGTCGCAGTATATGCCACAGTATCCTGTGCCATCAGTTGCGTTTGGCACAACGCCGATTCAGCCTTTGCCTACAGGTATACCTGGCACTCCAATGTATGGAGGCGCTCCACCTACCGCTGCCGCACCTGTGCCAACTTTAGCTGCTCAACCTCCCCAAACACTCCAGAGTTCTTATTACACGGCAGGGTATCTAAGAAGGTTTATTGGAAGAATGGTACGAGTGGAATTCCTTATTGGAACTAATGGTCCGCTTGTTGATAGAATTGGTACACTTACAGAGGTAGGAGCAAGTTATATTGTGTTAAGACCTTATATGACAAATGATACTTTAATATGCGATTTATACTCAATAAAATTTGTTACGGTATATGGTTAACTTCTATTTTTTCACTAACATTTACTCACGTCTTTAAGGGCGTGGGTTTTTTTATTGATAAATTAAATATATTTATTAATTTTCTTATTGTATTTATTATTGTATTTCTTATCATATGTCATTCGATTAATACATCTTAATTTAGATCTTATTTGGTTAATCTATAATCTATGTTTGTGAATATAATGGTGTTGGTTGATAAAAACAGTGTTGACCTATCCTGTTAAAAAATACACCGGTTCTTGTAGGTGGAAAATACGTAGCACACGTAGAGGAAAACGGGTTATAATACCAAAGGCAATCATTCACTCCAGG
>JABUEW010000158.1 GCA_013314855.1 Bacillota bacterium
AAGTGCGCCCATTTTTAGCTGAAAGGGATGAAAGAACCAAGGAAACAGGCATAAATAGAGTAAATTTGAAGCAAAAACCGGCTCATAATTGTAAATTATCCTTGGTATTTTCCTAATAATGGTTATTGCATGAAGTTGTCAAGGTACAATCAAATCATAAAAATTTAGTTCGTGCAGTGAAATCAAATTTAAGTTATTCCTTTTTTGACACCAGCTTGCCTATTTCTTTCAATGCCACCGCAACTGTCCTTGCATCCACATCCCCAAGCCCGCTTCTCATCTTCTCATAGTTGTAAAATACATCGGACAGATCCGAAGACAACCCGGTACCATAATCCCAGCCCGGCAGGCATACGAACCAACCTCCGCTGTACTCTCCCAGGATAAAATGAATACCCGACCGGCTTTTAATATATACCTCATAAATCCCGTCCCGTTTTTCAAGTCTTGCAACCTTTGCCTTCCACTGCTCTCCCTCATGTTTAACGGTAACTTCCAGCACTCTATTTCACCACCCAACACTTTTTTATGTTTATATGCAATTTTTAAAAAATTGAGACCAAAAAAGAGCAAAATAAAAAAGGTCCCTTAAGACCTTGTTATGAAAACAACCGTTTTTCTTTATCCTACTTTCTTTTCAATATCCCTGACTCTCTCCTCCAGTTCCCCGCAAACCGCTTCTCAAGCGCCACAAAGCTGAAGTGCTCCAACGCTCCCTTAATAAATATAATATCTTTTTTTATAAGTTTCAACTCACCTTCGAACACCATCTACCTTTCAACGGCCACAGCCTTTATATCATCAATCTTGGTTTCTATCCTCAATTGAATTTTCTCGAAACCGTCCATTCGGCTTTCAAAGTTACTCAGACGATTTTCTATGCCATAGATACAGCCCTCAATGTTACTCATGCGGCCTTCTGTCCCGTCTATCCGGCCTTCCAATTTACCTATTCTGCTGCTTAATTCTCCAACCAGCTCGGTATTTCTCTCCTGCCCCTTTTCCAACCGCTCCAGCCTTTCAATTATACCTCCCTGATTGCTGGCAAGCCTTCTAAAACCTTCAGCCGTTTCTTTCTGGCTGTTTTCAACCCTCTCCATCCTGGCATCCAGCTTTTCAAGCATCTCAAGTAATTTATTTTCCATATAAATCACTCCCCGGATATAAAAATTCCCAATCCAGGACGGTTTATACCCGAAATTGGGCGCACTTCACCCGCAAATCATTTTCTTATGACTTTTTCACCCCACATTTTCTCTTCTGTTATTATTACCTACCAATATTATACTGTTCCTTACCAAATACCGCAACCTTAAAATTGGGCGCACTTCACCCTGGATTCCCGGAAATACGTAACGAGAATGGCTTAACCCCGCATAAATACTAGAAAGTGACCTCGTTATGTGTTTTTTCATAACTATGATTTTAAGAACATGCAAGGCACCAAACCCCTTGATTTTACTGGATTCTCACTGAATCCTCGTTATGAGTAGGCGGGAATCCAGGCTTCACCCGTAATTTATTTTTGCGTAATCCCGGTAACATTTCTGATCAGTGATAACTGCTTCCTCACGTTCCCGTACGATGTACCTATCCTTTCTGCTATAGCCCTAGGCTTTATCCCCCTTTTATACAGGATATATATCCGACTTTGCTGTGGACTCAGCTCTGGTGGTATCCCTTCCTTTTCCTTCTCCTTATATTTTTCTATCTTCCTTATAGCCTGTTTATATGCCCGGAACACCGTACTGGGTTCTAATTCCAGCATACTTGCAACCTCTGTACAAGAATACTTCTGCCTTAACCTTGCAACCTCCCGCTGTCTCTCAGTAAGTATGGGATTTTCCAGATCATCCTCATTGAGGGCTCCGAATTCGTACAACGTCTTCCTTCTCAACTCCCTCACCGCTTCCTCAAGGTCACTCATCATGCTGCCCAGAAGTTCCAGTTCCACTTTCTCCAATACCGTCCTGCCTTTAGCATAGTTTTGTCCCTTTAGGTCGGTCCTGTAATCATTAACCTTTCTGCAGCTCTCCTTATATTCAACGCACAGTTCAACCCAGGACGACCATTCCTGCCTGCTACTTAACTCTCTCTTTTCAGCAACCTCACTCATGCCCAAACCTCCCGAAATAAAACAGCCAACTTCTTTAATCAAGCAACTTCATCATCTATAAAAAGTACAACTATTTTTAGAATTTCTCTCTTCGTAATTTCCAAAACTTTACATATGTTAATGAATTGCTCCAAAGTTACTTTTACTCTACCATTTTCAATCAAGCTATAACTGCTTTTACTTTTATATCCCAGCTTCTTTGCCATTTCCTTCTGAGTGATGTTCCTAGCAATTCTTTCATCTTTTAAAAGCTTGCATATCTTTACTTTATTATCCATTTACTTACCTCCAGCCTTGTTGAAGTTTCTTAAACTATTTATATCAATTATAGTTTAAGTTTCTTAAACTGTCAAGGTTATTTTTCGGCATGTGTTGAATATACTTGGACTAGTATTTACTAATTATGGCATTCTGATAAAATAATATTAATACAGAAGTTTAAATATTTTGAACTTAATTGATATGAGGTGCTTTTATGTCCACTTTGAGAGAAAGAATTCGTATGTTACGAATAGAAAATAATCTAACACAAGAAGAATTTGGTAAACTTTTTGGGATCGTCAAATCGACTGTATCTTTATATGAGAGTGGAAAAAGCACTCCTGATATTCAAACTCAAAAAAAAATTTGTGAATACTTCAATATTTCCTTGGATTGGTTGCATGGAAGAACCAACATCCGTAACGAAAAAACCATTCAAAACATCAAAAACGCAATAGATGATAATCCTGAACTCATGGAACTCTGGAACCGCCTTGTACAGCGGGAAGACCTGCAGTTCATGTTCGAGCAGACAAAACGCCTTACCCCTGAAAGCATTAGAAAAATTATTGAAGTGATAAAGCTTATTGAAGACGAGGAAAACCCGGAATAGTACAATACTTTAGGGGTAAAACAAGGGCAAATGTGTGTTCTGTGAGGAGGGAGTAATATAATTACTGGCAATGCGGAGCTACACAAGCTCCTGGAACACATAATGAGTAAAGAAACCACTTTAAAGAAAGATTTAGCCGAGCACGATGTCAAGATAATCGTTGCAGATTTAGGCTTGCAGGTAAGAGCTATAGTTTTTAAGTCATTTCAGGGAAAACGTCACATTATAATAAACTCCGCGATATCATATGATCAGTTGCAACATCTATTTTTACACGAACTAACACATATCCTGAACGATTTCCCAAAACACGGACAAATAATATTTTAATATAAAGTTTGGACAAAAAAATAAGCGTACACATTTGCCGGAAAACTGACAGCAGTCTACGGGAAATGACATAGACAAGCTGTTCCGGATTATAAGGGGGTATCTTTCATAATAGAACTGCCAAAATTTTGGGCCTATTGCAGTAATATTTCCCATAACTAGCATATCACGGCTTATCTAATACGTATTGTCAATAATGCGAAGAGACAAAGCTACAATAGATAACAAAAAATCAATAATTTGTCTATGCTGTTTTAGCCGAACCAAAATGGCGAAAAACTGATGGATTTGCCTGACCAATTTGTGCTGTAAAAGATGGCCGTTGTTCCAGACGGGATAAATATGGTAAGATGACAGTAAAAACCGGAACAACGGAGGAATCGTTATGGATAAGTACAGACTAATTGATGAAAAGATTGGTGCAGGGTACAAGCTGCTTCAAGGTAAACAAACCGGTAAAGCCTGCGATGTAATGCTTGATGCCTGGGAAGATATTAAGGCCGTTATGGTTGAGGATAAAGAGGACCTGCCTACCCTTGAATCAAAGTATGAGTGGACAGAATTTATCATGAATTTTGTTCAGGACCTTGAAGAAAACCTCTACAATGCTGCCCAACAGGATCCCCAATACTTTTCAAAGAGAATTCAGTACTGTGACGAACTACTTAAATTAATCGGAAATACAGATGAACTATTAATTGAGAATACCCGCCGGGCAATAGCGGAATCCCATTATGCTCTTGGTAACAAAATAGAATGCGACCGTCTCTTTCAGATATGGTTAACCGATGACCCCGCTTGGGGCTGGGGCTATATCGGTTGGTCAGATTGTTACCAGTTTGGTACCGAGAACATCAAACCCGACTATATAAAGGCTGAAGAGATTATCAGCAAAGCCCTGAGACAAAAAAACCTGAGAGACAGGGTTGATGTTGTTGACAGGGCAATTGATATCTATACTTCTTTAGGCAACAATCAGAAGGTAGCGGAACTGCAAAACGAGCTTAAGGAACTAACCGGAGCTACAAAAAGCAAAACTGCGAGCAGAAACACCCCTGTCAAAGTCATTAAGATTGGCCGTAATGACCCCTGCCCATGCGGCAGCGGCAAAAAATATAAGAAATGCTGCGGGAATTAACATTTTATGATAAGCCTCGCAAAGTACAGTCTAATTTACGTTAAGGATAATAGCTCCATATGCTATATCAAAAGTGAAGAAGATAGTATCTGCCCTGTATGCGGCAGTCCGGACCTGAAAGTTATTGGCAGTAGAAAACGTCGTGCCTGGCAGGGCGATGGTGAAAGAATGATTCTGGTTGTCCGGCGGCTCCGGTGCCTGAACTGCCGCAAGATTCACCATGAACTGCCTGACATACTGGTGCCCTACAAAAGGTATACCAGTGCGGCTATCGAAGCAATTATTGATGATAACACCACCGAGATTTGCTGTGAAAATAGCAGCATATACCGGATAAAGAACTGGTTCACTGAAGCAGAGGCATATATTGCCGGTTGCTTATCTGCCATAGCTTTTCGGCTGGGTCTGGAAACAAAATTCAGAACCGGTCCGGCCCGTAAGCGGATTAAGGACATGATGGGTGAAGCAACAGGCTGGCTGGCCAGAACTGTCCGAACAATAGTAAATACAAACAACTGGCTGCATACCCGTTCTGCATTTATGTCCTGATGGCTCTGATATAAACTCATGTTGAAACTAAAAACAAGGAGGAGTTCAACATGAGAGACCAAAAGAAGGCAGAAGACATTGCCCAGCAACGAATGCAGCTTTTATCGCCATTGTTGGCCGAGGGTTTGGATCCTGCTGAAGCCAAAGAAATCAAGCTACGGATATGTGAACAAACAGGCATATCCGAACGCACCCTACGCAGATATATGGCGCAATACAGGGGAGCAGGGTTTGCAGGGCTAAAACCCAAAGGTAAGGGTCAGCGAAGAACTGAAGATGCCATCCCACCCAATATACTTGAACAGGCCATTCTGTTGCGCAGGCAAGTACCTGGCCGTAGTGTAGCACAGATAATCCAGATTCTTGAATGGGAAGGGTTAGTGGAACCTGGCAGAATCAAACGCAGTACCCTTCAAGAACACCTGGCTAACCGGGGTTACAGCTCAAGACAAATGAAGCTGTATTCCAGTACCGGTGTTGCTGCTCGCAGGTTTCAGCAGCGCTGGCGTAACAAGCTGTGGCACTCAGATATAAAATATGGACCTTATCTTCCCATTGGTAAGGATGGCACTAAGAAACAGGTGTATTTGGTTCTATTTGTAGATGACGCAACCAGGTTTGTTCTACATGGTGAATTTTATCCCATGCTGGACAAGGTCATTGTGGAAGACTGTTTCCGAAAAGCCGTTTTGAAACATGGGGTTCCTGAGGCTGTTTTTTTCGATAACGGAAGCCAGTATAGAAATAAATGGATGCAACGCGCCTGTGCTAAGATGGGTATTCGCTTACTCTATGCGAGACCCTATTCTCCGGAATCGACCGGAAAGGTTGAAAGGATAAATCGTGTAGTTGATTCATTTCTTGCGGAAGTTGCCCTGGAAAAGCCACAAACACTGGAAAGATTAAATGCTCTGTTTCAGGTCTGGCTGGAAGAATGCTATCAAAATAAACCTCACTCGGCCCTGGAAAGCGGTATAAGCCCGGAAACAGCTTACCGGAGTGACAATAAACCTCTAAAGTTCCTTGAACCAGGAATCATAACTCAGGCCTTTTTGCACTGTGAACAGCGAAAAGTGGATAAAGCCGGATGCATTAGTTTTGAAGGGAAAAAGTATGAGGTTGGTCTTCCCTTCATTGGCTGCACTGTAGATGTCATCTATGATCCAGCAGATACAAGTGAACTCACCATAGAGTATGAAGGACATGACTCCTGGAAAGCACGGCACCTGGTTATCGGTGAAAGAGCCGGCCAGCGGCCCAAACTGCCTGAGCACTTAACAGAGCAGAAGGCCGAATCATCCAGACTGCTCAGTGCCGCAGAAAAGAAAAACCAACAGCGGAAGGAACATCAAATGCCGGCCATCTCCTACAGAAATGTGCCACAGGGAGGTGAGTCGCGTGTTTGAGGAATTCTACGGACTCTCTCGCACACCTTTTTCACGTGATATTCCAACGGATCAACTCTATCAGTCCTTAATGCTGGAGGAGACCCTTGGTCGGTTGACCTATGCTGCAGACCGTCAAATGTTTGCTATTGTTACCGGCGATTGCGGAACTGGAAAAACCACAGCCATTCGACGGTTCCGGGATATTCTGGATTTATCCCGATTTTCGGTTCTGTATTTGGCAGACTCCAAGCTAACACCCCGGCATTTCTACAAGGGTTTGCTGGAACAACTGGGATGCGAGGCAAAGTTTTACCGTGGCGATGCCAAACGCCAACTCCATCGGGAGATTGAACTTATGCAGGGAATCCATCGGTTAAGACCTGTGGTCATCGTGGATGAAGCACATTTACTGGATCGGGAAATGCTCGAAGAAGTTCGTTTTCTGCTGAACTTCAAGATGGATTCCCAAAGCCCCATGGCGTTAATCTTAGTAGGGCAATCAGAACTATGGGATAAATTCCAGCTCCAAGCGTATGCTGCTATACGGCAACGAATTGACATTCAGTGTAAATTAAACCATTATGACCGGTCCCAGGTTGGAGAATATGTTCAACGACATCTAGATTACGCCGGAAGTGACAGAGAGATTTTTTCAGATGCTGCAGTTGATGAGATTTACAGATTCTCCAGTGGTTCTGCCAGACTCATAAACAAGCTCTGTGCGCATTGCCTGCTGTATGGTGCACAGAATGGACGCCGTATCATTGATGACCACATGGTAAAGTTAGTCATCAAAGGTGAGTTGTCATGATGGAGGCGGAGTAAATTGGGTGTAAAAACAGGGCAAAAAGAGCAAATCCGGTTCATCACAAACCCATTAACAGTGAAACAAATGGCTGCTCAGATCAATGTAGCCAGTGACGCATACGTCTCAATGAAAATCAGTGAAAATGATCTGCGGGAACTGCTTTACCATTATGCGAAAAACCACAGTAGGAAGCTGTTTGGGTTCAATAGAGATCTAAATCCGACCATCACTAAAATTATTGGCAAAAAACGTAAAGAACTGGTCGAGATTATGTTGGCTGGTCTCCAAATTACGCTTTTTTAGGTTATTACAAGGGCCGGTTTTCTCCTCCTGGGAGGATAGGGCAACGCTGGGGAGCGACCCGAGCGCCCGTGGAGGGCATTATACGGTTGAAACTTCTCCCATCCGGGAGAAGAAAGCCGGCTCTTTATTTAACCGGTAATGCCGGAAGCGATAAACCCTTAATAAGTTGAACTTTTGGTCAGCTTGACCAGCAAGTTTAGGACAATTAACAACGGCTATTCTGGGACATTAAATGTTGGCAGTAACACTATGCTAGCAATACTCTTTAAGCACTACTCTCTTTACACTAGTAAAAATATATTCCAGACTACTTTCTAAGCATATATATTTAGAGAATTTTAACGGCCCATAAGAACAAAGCGAATGTATTTACAGTTATGAAAAGCTTCATCTATAGACCGGTATTCCCGAACAATAGATTCG
>JABUEW010000159.1 GCA_013314855.1 Bacillota bacterium
ATCCCATCCCGGTTACTGTTTTGCCGTTCACCTTTACCTTTCCCTCTTCTATAATCTCCTCGCATCTTCGGCGCGAAGCCACCCCGCACCTTGCCATGAATTTCTGCAGTCTCTCCACCGGCAGCCCGTTACGCAAAACTTATAAAACTTTTTAATGCTTTTTTCAAGTTTTATAATGTTGCTTGTTTTTACGTAACTCCTCCCTTCTTTGTTTCTTTCATATTTGTTTGATACTTTGCGCTGCAACCTACGCAATTTCTTTTCCAAGGTCTTATCTCAATGTAATCTCTAACAATACCTTGCAATAATCCCATCAATATCAGCTATATTATATGATACCTCACAGAACCATTCACCGAATGAACCATCCTGGTTAACTGCCAGAATCCACTCTTTCAGAGCTTTTCTCTTTTCCTTGTCACGACGGGTTTCTTGGCCTTTTGTTTCAAGTACAATCATTTTCCCATTAATAAGCTTTATTAAGAAGTCCGGCCGGTATTTATGTACCACACCGTCAAAAATATAGACAATCTCAAATCCAAGGTGGTCATTCTT
Organism: Bacillota bacterium; assembly: GCA_013314855.1. Classification (NCBI taxonomy): domain Bacteria; kingdom Bacillati; phylum Bacillota; species Bacillota bacterium. The sequence continues at coordinate 556 of JABUEW010000159.1, forward strand.
AACCCATGCAGCTACATTCCCATTCTTTTCAAGTCTGTAAGCCTCGGCTGATTCCCAGCCGCTATCGTAGACGCAATGGCTTATATGAGACTTTTCGGTGACAGCACAAGGCTTGCTTGTGTACCAGATATTCATGTCACCGGTGCTGAGTATTTTTTTGTTAGTGTCGTAAATTGGCACAATTTTTTCCGTATATTCAAGCTTTATATAGCTCCATAAATGTTGAACAATCTTATTCATATTAAGGTTTATTATTATTTTCCTCCTCAATTCACCCATATTAAAAAGTGGAGGATTGATTATTATCTTATCTGACTTTAGAAATTGTTCAGCAAGAGAAATGACCTGTCCAAGCAATGCCAGCTTTGTACCTTCTTTTTGCCATGAAGACTGCATTTGCTCGTAAACAGATGCAGATGCCTCAAAAATCAACCTTTGCATCCGCAGCTCTTTATCAAGCTTCTCAAGGTCTATCTCGGTACATTTTGTCAGGTCGGTTTGTCCGTCGATTATTGGAGCAAGGTCTGCACGCAGACGATATTCTTCAGCATTAATCACAATGGCATCAACCTTATTTATATCAATAGTTAGTTTAGGCTTTAGTATCCTTTCTATACGCACAATATTTGGCCATTCGATTTGATATTGGATTTTCTCTTTCAACGGCTCAATCTGTGTTTTAGGAGGGGTATTCCCTCCTCCGCCGCCATCTTCACCTGATTCGTGTGGCAGGAAAGAAAAAGGTATTCCGAAAATATTTACATATTCAGCAGCAAAAAGACCTGTATTTTCGTCAACATCATAAGAGGTACGACGAAGTCCACGACCAACAACCTGCTCACAAAGCAATTGGCTAGAAAAGGCCCGCAATCCCATAATATGCGTAACGGTCTTTGCATCCCAACCCTCAGACAACATGCCGACTGCTATAACATTACGTATCTGTTCGCCTCGCCTGCCCCTTTGACCAACTGTATCAACGGTCTCCCGCAGAATAGCCGCCTGTTCCTTTTTACTGAGTTTCCTTACAGGCGTATCTTCATCGTCATTATCGGAATTATCAGGAATTTCTGATACATCTATTGCCTCGCTTTCAGCCATTTCTAAAACTTTGGAGTCAATATGAATTGTCAAATCCGGTTCGCATAGTTCGTCAATTTTTATCTTCTTATGGTCGAAGGCATATTTAATACGAGCTGCTGTTTCTGTTCTATTCACAACAGAAATCATCACAGGAGGAACCATAGCCCCCTGTTCTTTCCATGACTTATAAAGCTCAAGCCAGTCGAGACCAAGCAGTCGGTAAGCATTGCTAAGTAAATCGGGAAGCGGTTCCTCAGGCTGTGCCGCACGGTTTATGTCACTACAAATTTCCTCGGCTTTATACAGATGATAGAGCTTTGATTTAAATGTTTCGATATCAGGTGTGCCGTCGTCGCGGATTACGACCCTTGGGGTTTTAACAAGGCCTGATTCTATTGCATCATTGAGACCAAAATCACTTACAATCCATTCGAAGAGAGCTTCTTCGTCATTTTTTTTCCCGGAAGGTGCAAAAGGGGTAGCGGAAAAATCGTAACATGTATGAATTCCCCTGGTTTTGTGTATACGGTCAAGGCCGCCAATCCAAATAGTTGCCTCCTCTATATCGCTCTTTAAATCCTTGCTTACTTTAGTTTCAGGGTTGATACGCCAGGCATGATGCGCTTCATCATTGATAACAATAATATTTTGTGCATTAGCCATATCTCCTAATACCTCACGGGTGTAAGCTTCATCACTTTTTGCTCCGCGCTTGTCTACTCCCTTTTTCTTAGCAATCTTTTCCGGAGAATCCCATGCGAGGGAATGCCAATTGTCTATTCGAACATTACCTTGGCGAAGCTTGTCCCTGAGTGAAGAGGGAACAATATTAAACTGTAAATAGTAGTTATTTTCACCTGATACATTCAATACCTGCAAACGACTCTTAACAGTCAAACCAGGTGCGATAATAAATATATTTTTAGAAAATCGCTTGTCCTGCGGGTATGTAACCTTGTTAAGTATTTGCCAGGCATTGAGCATAGCCATAACGGTGGTTTTACCCGTGCCTGTTGCCATTTTTGAGCATATTCTCTTAAATAAACCACCGTCGCTTGGGATCTCAATACCTACCTTTTCCGCATCAGGGGCTTCTGTAAGCCATATGAGTGTTTCCATAGCATCTAACTGGCAGAAGAAAAACTGATAAATACGCTCATTCTTGTCATACCAGTGTTCAAGAAGTTTTTTCGTAATGCCGGTAACGCCAGGATATCCGCTCTCACGCCATGCTTTAACCCTTGGCCTTATTTTATTAACAAGCGGGAGTTCGATAAAAATTCCTATATCGTTATATTGGTTAGTGCCTTGTCCCGCTACAAAATAGCCCGCAGGCCGCCGCCCCGGTTCTTTAACAAAACTCTGAGTTTGAAGGTTATATTTCCAGTGATATTTGGGTTCCTCAAATGCAGAATTGATAATTAATTGGTCTATAGTACCCGTTGCCATATCAGTAGCCCCCTGCCTTGATTACTTTGAGACTTTCGATACCTCTGTCATCTATTATTTTAACAGCGATCTGTGTATTAAAATTAATAGTAAAGGGCAGTGATTCATTGCCCGCATATTTTTCTATCAGTTCTTGGTTGATTTCGGCCTTAAGAGTTTTAGCGAGTTTGTTCCAACCGTCACTTGCCCCTGAAAGCGGGAAGAAAACCTGTTTAGGTACAAGGTTCATGCCATTATAATCCGTATCAAGCATCCACATGGCAATTCTGTGTGTGTTACCGGATATGATTTCTCCCTTTTTGACATCGTAATAATCGAAGCCGTTTACACGCACCTTGTACTTCCCTTTGTCGGCGCCCCTGTCAATTTTTATAAGCTCAACATCAGGCTGGCCTACAAGCCAAAAACTTTGATTGCTTGCACGCTTCTTTTTTAGGTCTTCTGTTAGCAAGTCCGTATTCATCTGTACCTTAAGAAGCATTACGCCAGGCCATGCAGTTTCATCAATATCCTTTGCAGCTTCGGGGTCAAACTGGAATGCAGCAAAGATAATGATTTGTGGCTTTGGACGCAAGTTCTCTGCTTCGTCAAGGGCGAGACTGACCATACGGGAATCAAGGGGTCTTGTCTCGCCGCCAAAACATATGACAGCCCTGCGGGGTGTATCCTCCTTAGTCTCAGCTTCTGCCTGCAGATACTTTGTGCCTGAAAGGGTTTCAACGCGGGAAAACTCAATCTTCTGACCGTTTCTCCCTAATATCCCTGTTGCGTAAAGCTCATCCTTCCAGTCCGCCTGTTTTGCAGTTTCATCGTCATATCCACCAATTTCGTCAAGCGGTTTCACAACAGGCGAAGGGACAGCCTCAACAGTAAATGGACCTGTAACACGTATTTTAGTTTTATCAATCTCAGGCTGGTCATATAGTGTCTCTGTGGCAGGAGGCTCGTTGTTAGCAATTGATTTAAGAGTGATATGTGGGACTGTTTTGTAGACAAAGCCACTTCCTACTCCTTGTTCAGGGTGTGCGAGTCTATAGTAATCAAATGCTGCAGTCATAAGACGCTGCTTTGCAAGTGTAATAGCAACACGTGAAGTATCGCATGTAACCCACCTACGTCCCCATTGCTCAGCAACATAAGCGGTTGTTCCAGAACCACAGGTAATATCAAGCACAAGGTCACCTGGATCAGTAGTCATAAGGATACAACGTTGAACTACTTTAGTATTTGTCTGAACTATATATTGTTTTTTATCCCCAAACCCGCTTATTCCAACATCCACCCACATATTATTAATAGGTAACACTGGAAAATCATCAAGATAGCGTTTATAACGAATACTTCCGCCCAACACAAATAATCTATTTGCTTTTTTTAATAATTCTATTCCGGCTGGTCCTGTTTTCCAATGAGAATTTGCTGGACATTTAAACTGTTTGCCTTCAAATTCTATGCTTTCAGGTGGTGTAGAACTTGAACCTTGTGAAGCTAATCCCTGATGTGCAAAAATTCTACTATTCTTAGGTAATAAACTAGGCATATTTAACTCTTCATCGGTCATCGGCCTAACAGATAAGTCGGATAACTCAACCCAACAATACTGACCTTCATCTTTTGCTGGTCTTTTTGGGGTATAAAGCGCCCTATACTTTAACTTTTCTTTTGATTTCGAGTACCAAATTAAATAATCCGATATATTTGCAAGTGTTTTTGATGCAAAACCGCCGGTTTTGTTAAAACATATCAATGATACAAAATTACCTGTACCAAACACCTCATCCATTATATTACGAACCAAGTGCACATTTTCATCGCTAATCTGCACAAACACACTGCCACTTTCAGCAAGCAGTTCCCTTACTAAAAGCAGCCTGTCACGCAAGTATGTAAGGTACGAATGTATTCCAAGCTCCCAGGTATCCCTGAAAGCCTTAATCATTTCAGGCTCCTGGGTTAAGTCCTCATCCTTTCCATCCTTTACATCTCTCTTATTTACAAAGGGCTGGAAATTTGAGCCGTACTTAATTCCATAAGGCGGGTCTATATACACCATCTGCACCTGGCCGCCCATACCCTCTTTTTGGAGCAAGGAGTTCATAACGAGCAAACTATCTCCGGCAATAAGGCGGTTTGTCCAGTCAGTATCGTGTTTATAAAATTCAATGGTTTCCCTGCGGCGTTTCATAATATCGCCAGGTGTATCAAAAAAGGATATCTGGGGGTCTTCCGGTTTTTCGTTACGCACTGCGCTGATAATAGATAAAGGATTGATGGTCTCATGAATATGTAATGAAACAGTCGGTATTTCAAATGATGTACGCTCTGCTTTTCCGGCCCATTGGAGAGACGGGTCAATGTGAGGGTCGTACCGGTATGTAGCCTTTGATTCTGCAGCGGTGTCATACTGAGCATATCCTACCGGCGGATTGTTCAGTCTCTTTTTATCCTTATGGTCATATACGTCAATATCTCTTATTTTAGTGTTATCAACAGTATACTTTTTTTTGCGTCCTCTCGACATAAAAGAGCCTCCTTAATAGCCGGTTTAATTTGCCCTTCCATCGCACTATAAGGTAGCACGTGTAAGGACCTCACCTAAAATTTTGATAAAACCATACAATTTGTAAATCCATACCATAAGTCTATCATATAAAAAATTAGCGTTCAACTGCGCCCAAAATCGTATCCCTACCAAACTTAAATAGTTATGATAGCTTTATATGTTTACGCAAATTACCCTTAAAGGATTAAAGGCTCCGGGAATATCCCGGAACCTTCTTGTTCTATTCAATCTTAACCTCAAACCAGGCTATATAGTATCCATAATCCTATTCCACTCACACCACCTGAACTATGTCCTTTCCATCAAGGGCAGCCCATGAATCTTTATTCTTCAATATCTTTAAGATGCTTTTTTCCCTCCAAAACTTGCCATATAAACTTACATTCCTCTCCGCTAATTTTTGAATTTTTAGGTAAAGCATTATCCCACTCTTTACTTGTTGAACGTTCAATCCAATTAAAAATGTCATCGTTACTATCCTTCTGCACTTCCCACTGCTTTACTAGACCCTCCGCAATAAACCTGGGAATATTTAGCATACGCAAAGCAATAGCTTCCCGTGTTTTTACTCCGTGATAAATCATTGAGGGAACTAGATCTAGCTCTTCCCATATGTTATCATTAAGCCCTGTAAATGATACATGTTGTATTCCACGGATTCCCCATGGAATCAAATTGGATACAACAGAGTTAATATGTGATATACATTTATATACATCACCATTATACTCATTATTTGCAATATCAATTATTGATTCTCCATTAACCCAAGAGTTTGTTATTCTTGCAATACGTTCAACACTAAATTGCCCACTATCTTCTGTACCCAGACGAATTTCAGGAATTCTACTAAGCGTGTCTATTGCATTAATAAGGGTATCACTTTCTGCTCCAGTTTTGGGGAACAAGTTATCAGGAGACCACTCTTCTAATTTACTAACTTTATTTTCTTTCCAATCATGCCATATCAAATCAACAGATGGGCTACTAAAACCAGTTCCATCAGCCATTTTTGCATAAGCATGCAAAGCTTTTCCTTTTTTTCTTTCTAAATCATCAATATACAAACGCGCAATTCTTATTAGGTCTTCGGCTAACTCAGGGTTTTCACCTCTAGCTTGTTCGAAAACAAAACTAGCTCTCAAAACACCTTCTAAATCAGCCTTAACATTTGTTAATCCGTACATAGTTAGTGAATGAACTATATATTGCAGAAAAGCGGAAGCTGACTTTATATTTTCAATTATCTTTCTACTAAAGTAAATATTATCTCTATCTTTAAGACCCTTAATCAAATCAATCAATGCACTTGTAACAATATACGCATCTTTTGACAAATATTGTTTAATTTTATCTAGCTGCTCTTTTTCAGTATATGCAAATGTAACAATACCTAGAGTATCTTCAAATGTCCTCCCAACTCGTCCAGCAATATTCCAAAATTCCCAAGGTTGCATTTCTACAGTATCGAAATAACCTCCTCTCTTGGGAATTCGTCTTGTATGCCCCTCAATAACAGCAACTGATAGTGGAAAATTAACTCCTTGAGCCAGTGTTGTTGTTGCACAAAGAATTTTTACTTCCCCAATTTCAACTAATCTCTCAACAAAATATCTTGCTTCACTTGATAATCCTGAGTGGTGAAAGGCAACACCCTTCCTTAGCATTTTAACTAAAGTATGTTCGACACCAACCTCTGTTTCTAAGAAGCGGCAAATCAAGTCTAATGTCTTAGAATACTTTCTTTCCGGCATTTGCTTTGCAATCCAAGTTGCTCGTTCCTGTGCTTTTTGACGGTTTGACGCAAGCAGCAAGACTCCTCCACCTTTTGCTTTTGACCAACCTAATGCAGCATGTAAGCATAGCATTTCTTTGGAACTTATATCCCTATTATCAATAAACTCATAACATCCAATAGATAGTTTCTCTCCACCTGGATAGTCCGAATGCAAAGTATCCAAAGTCTCAAAAATAATATTTTATAATGATACCAAAAAACAAGACAGACAAAACGGCTAAAATAAGTTAGAATGAGACTATGGAAAAGAGAAGACATTTCACACCGGAAGAAAAAGCGAAAATAGTGATTGAGGTCTTGAGGGA
>JABUEW010000160.1 GCA_013314855.1 Bacillota bacterium
GGTTATAGTGTTATCCGATGACTTAAACGTATGGTTAAATTTATGTAATATTATTATATAATTGGATAAAATTACTAACGCAGCCACTATTAATGGATAAGAATAAAATTTTCATGCTTCAGCTCTGGCACCCTTAGCATACTGTTGACATTGCATTTGATGTCATATAAAATAAAGATATAAAGATGGGTGATATATTTGTCAAAGAAGCAAAAGCTGTTAGAAAAAATAAAGAATAATCCTCAAAAGATTAGATTTGAAGAAGTGGATAAACTTTTATTATCTATTGGTTTTAATAAAAGGCAACCACGTGGTGGATCTAGCCATTTTACATATACACTAAATGATATAATAATAACAATACCATATAATAAACCATATGTGAAAATTAAGTATATTAAGGATGTTATTGAACTATTGGAGAAGCTTGATTATTAAGGAGTTGACTATAATGTTTAGTTTAGAAGAATACAAAAAAATGGAATATCCAACTAAGATAGAGAAACTGCCTCCTGAAGATGGAGGAGGATATTTTATAACATATCCTGATTTACCGGGTTGTTCAAGTGATGGAGAAACTATTGAAGAAGCTATTCAAATGGGTGAGGACGCAAGAATATGTTGGATTGAAACCGCATATGAACAAGGGAAAGAAATACCTTTGCCCTTTTCGCATATTGATAATTATAAAGGTAGAATAACTATAAGAGTTCCGAAAACCATGCATAAGGAGCTTATTGAAGAAGCAAATGAAGAAGGAATAAGTTTAAATCAATATCTTATATATCTACTAAGTAAGAGTATGAAATCAGGACATGAAATTAATTTATCTAATAAAAGAGAACTATAGGGGTTGCCATCCATGGCGACCTCTGGCTCCGTGGGGCATGGGCCATCAGTTAACAATAAGGGTATATTCCGCAGTTGCTCAAAAAAAGAGCTTCACCCTGGAATTTATGGATGAGCATGTTGACCTATAGGTATGAAGCACATGGAGAAAAAATCATAGAAGAAAAGAAAAATGAAGCTATACAATAGATAATGAAGTTAGATAATGAAGTATCGTAACTTGTATGAGCTTCAAAACCTGCCAAAACTTAAAAAGTGGGTTATTGTATTTGTGGCAGACAAATGCGTTATTAATGCCGCCTAAAAATAATACTGTCATCCTTGGCCGATTTTTATCCGGTAACGAATTTAGGTGGAACTGTAACTGAGGGGAGTTTGACTGACGTGGATACATTAGTTATCTTACTCGCCTTAGGATTATTTCATCATGCTTGGATACTTCTTTCTCAATATTCTCAAGCTTATTATATATATGAGAATAACCTTCTAATGAAGCTTTGATATCAGGTTTGATTTCGTTCTCAATAGTTACTTGAATTTTAGCAATATCATTATGCACCTTTTTAAACTCCTCATCAATCTTTTTAAACTTCTCATCAACCTTTTTAAACTCCTCATCAACCTTTTTGAACCCCTCTTGCATCTCGCTATACATTTTAGTCATAAACTCAAATAATTTTTCATTTTCCAAGTTTATCATCCTTTCTTATTTACTATCCCATTTTTTTAGTATTCCTAATGGTTCAAAGTATATTACATATGTCTTTTATATGCTTTCTTAGTATATTCAAGCTTCCTTACATTAAGGATACTATTGCTTGAGATAATTGTCAATTAGATAATACACTTTTACACTTTTCATATTTATCCGTTATATCTCTTGCTATTTTACGAGGTTTGAGTAATATATAACATGACTTTTGCATGAAGTTGAAAAATGATGAACTTTGAAAACCGAAAGTAATAATATATAAAGTAATAATATATCAAAAATATATCAAAATATATTGAAAATTGGTACTATTATAATTTGACCAATTATGATATTATTTATAATGATAGTTGATGATAGTTGGCTCCAGAGGAAAACTTGTATATTTCAGCAAGGAGTTCTAGATAAAGGAATAATCTACAATGCGTCGATATCGTGTTGAGAGGGGAAAACTAAAGTGGAAGAGAAAACAGTATTTGAAGTATTCAGACAGGCACCCTTTGGTTATGCTTATAGCAAGGTTATCTTGAATGACATGAGACAGCCTGAAGATTACATTTTTTTAGACATCAACCATGCCTTTGAAGAAATGACAGGACTGAAAAGAGAAGCTATCTTAGGTAAAAAAGTGACGGAAGTATTGTCAAATATTGGGCTCAGCAGTTTTGATTGGATGGCTGGTAAAGCAGTATTAAATGACGAAAAACAGGAAATTATTAAGTATTTAGAACCCCTTGAAAGGTGGTATAAAATAACAGTTTATTCTCCGGAAATAGGACATATTGTAACAATTTTTCAGGATATTTCAAAAGAGGTGGCGTACATTAAAACACTAAAGAAACAACGGAAAGAAATAAAAAGACTATCCCGCGATATCGAGACAATTTTTAACAGCACCCAGGATGCCATGTTCCTGGTCAAGGTGGAAGGAGGGGAATTCCGTTATCTTAGGAACAATGCTGCCTACAGGGAGTTGACAGGTTTTAGCATGGAAGAGCTGAAAGATAAAACACCTATTGAGCTGGCAGGAGAGGAAATTGGTGAAGTTGTAAAAGCTAATTATCAAAGGTGTATTGAAGAGCAAAGAGCCATTAACTATGAAGAAACTCTGGCACTGCCTGGAGGAGTAAAGGCCTGGCTTACCACTTTGACTCCCGTATGGGAGGAAGGCGAAATAAAATACATAGTTGGCTCGAGTAAAGACATAACCTTGCAGAAAAAGGCGGAAGAGAAACTTCAAAAGAAACTAAAATATGAAAAGCTTGTAAGTAATATTTCCCGCCTGGCTTTGCAGGAAGAAAACCCTGAAGTTTTTCTGACAAAACTACTGCGGATTTTAGGCGAAGGAACAGGAGTGAGCAGGGTTTATCTCTTTGAGAGAAATCAAAAAAGAGGGACTATGAGCAACACTTTTGAGTGGGCAGCACCCGGTATAACGCCCCAGAAAGAAATTCTTCAAGAATTACCTGAGGCTGGATTTGCCTGGTGGGTGGACAGGCTTAAAAACAGGAAAGTGATAAACTACAGTGATATTGAAGACATTCCGGACAAGAATGCAAAAGAATTATTGAAATTACAAGAGATTAAATCCCTGCTGGTACTGCCTGTATATGTTGATGAAAATTACTATGGTTTTATTGGTTTTGATGAGTGCTTGCAGTACAGGGAATGGGAAGAAGACGAAGTGGCGCTTTTGATAATTGTTACGGAAATTATTTCCCTGTATTTGCTGCAGAAAAAACGAGAAGACATGCTGTGGTTTGAAAATCAGCGTTTCAAAGCCCTGGTAGATTCAACCGAAGATATTATTTATGAATTGGACAAGGAACAGAGATATACTGGGGTGTACGGGAAATGGATGGGAAAAGGAGGAGTTAGACCCATATTTTTCTTGGGGAAAACCGCGCGAGATATTTTTGGGCCGGAAAAGGCTACCGTGCATGAGATAGCCAATAAGAAAGCCTTGGAGGGAGAGCATGTCGTTTATGAATGGGATATTGAGGTGGATGATGAGGTTAAATATTATCAAACATCCCTTTCCCCAATCATAAACCGGAAAGGTTTGATTTCGGGGCTTGTGGGAATAGGCAGGGAAATTACCGCGCTAATTAATATAAAGCAAGAATTGCAAAGAGAGAGAGAATTGCTTCGAACCACTCTCCTTTCCATCGGTGATGCCGTGGTTACCACTGATCAAGAAGGCAGAATTACTTCAATGAATAAGGTTGCGGAAGAAATTACAGGATGGAGTTTGGAAGAAGCGAAAGACAAGCCTTTTAGCCAGGTTTTCAATCTGATTAATGAATATACGGGACAGGCGGCCGAAGACCTTATCGACAAAGTTCTACGGATAGGAAAAATTGTAGGCTTGGCCAACCATACTGTCTTAATCAACCGGGAGGGGCGGCAAATACCCATAGCTGATAGTGCTGCTCCCATCAAAGATGGGACAGGACAAATTTACGGCGTAGTCATGGTTTTCCGTGATGTTACTAAAGAAAAAGAACAGCAAAAACAAATTCTATACCTGAGTTATCATGATTCCCTGACAGGCATTTATAACCGTCGGTTCATGGAGGAGAAAATCAGGCAGGCGGATGCATCACAGGAGGTGCCACTTACTGTAATCATGGGAGATGTCAATGGTTTGAAACTGGCTAATGATGTTTTCGGCCACGAAGTGGGGGACAAGCTTTTGCAGAAAGCAGTCGAAGCAATCATGGAGAACTGCCGGAAGGAAGACATTGTTGGCCGATGGGGGGGAGATGAATTTCTCATCCTGCTGCCGCGTACCAACGCTGAAACAGCAGAAAACATAATTGCAGGAATTAAAAAAAGCTGTGAACGGGATGTTGATACAGTCATCAAATTAAGTATTTCCTTGGGTTATGCTGTCAAGGAGAAGGCGGAAGAAAGCCTTAGGCAGACCATCAAAGAAGCAGAAGAATGGTTGTACCGCAGAAAACTATTGGAAGGCAAAAGTTATAGAAATACTATTATTAACACCCTTTTGGATGTTCTTTTTGCTAAGAGCATAGAAACGGAAGAGCATGCCGATAGGCTGCAAAAGTATTGTCTGTTAATAGGCAGAAAACTTAAGCTTTCCGCCAAGGAGCTGGATGATCTGTCTCTCCTGGCTGTACTCCACGACATCGGCAAAGTGGGTATTAGTGAAAATATACTGTTAAAACCTGGCTTCCTTACGCCAGACGAATGGAAAGAAATGAAAAAGCATCCCGAAATTGGCTACCGCATTGCCCGGAACACGCCTGAACTGGCAGGTATAGCCGAATATATATTTCACCACCATGAGCGCTGGGACGGTAAAGGTTATCCCGTGGGGCTTAAAGGAGAAGAAATACCGTTACTTTGTCGAATCTTGGCCGTGTCTGACGCCTATGATGCCATGACTACTGACAGATGTTACAGTAAAGCTAAGATCAAAGAAGATGCCATGGCTGAGATAAAAAGGAATGCGGGGAGCCAATTTGATCCGGAAATAGTGGATAAATTTTTTGAAATAATTAGCTCTGAAGGTTAAATACAGAACACTTCTATCAAATATTTGTTAGTCCTATATTTGTTAATCCTAATTTTCTTTGGTATGTGATTTACCATAATACTTCCGATACCTCCAACTCGTTAAATGTTAAATATAGAGTTTTAAATTTATTATATAATTTACTTAAAATGACATCAATTAGCATCCCCTCTAAATATTTAAGATAATTAAAATAAAAAAAGCAAAATAATTCTAATATCATCCGTTCCAATAACTGCGGTATTTGAGGGGAGTCAAGCCTTCAAGCTTTTTGAATGTCCGGATAAAATTGCTTGTGCTTTCAAACCCAACATTTCTTGCTATTTCACCTATGGGGCTATCCGTTATTTCCAACAAGGATTTTGCCTTGTTAATCCGGTATTTAACAAGATATTCATAGGGACTGTATCCCGTTATTCTTTTAAAATTCCTGCAAAAATGGTATTTACTGCTACAAGCCGTTGATGCCATATCTTCAAGTGAAATATTGCTGCTATAATTATTTTCAATAAAGTACATGACAGCATCCAATTGAATATTATTCACTTTTTGACTGGAATTGCTTTGACTGTTAGGTTTTGTAAGTATTATATCTGTAAGCATGTTTAATATTATATTTGATGCTTTAACTTCAAACTGCATGTCTCCGGCAGAAAGCAAATGCATAATTTTATTAATATTATCCAGGATTGATGTATTGTTTCCCATATCTATAACAGGACCGTAGTTCTTATAAATAATGTTATAGTATTCTTCGCTGCTTGCTCCGTTAAAATGTACCCACTTAATTTCCCATAGATCCTTTTTATCAGTATAGTATTCCTGGTAGTCATAGCAGTTCATTAAGAGGACCTGGCCTCTTGTGAGCTCATACTTTTTATCCCTGTAATTTGCATAACCTTTACCGTTTAGTGTATATATCAATAAAAAGCTTCTATATCCTTTTCTACGGGTGAAATAGTTCTCATCACAACAAAAATGTCCTAAGCTTTGAATATAAAAGAATGCCGATTTGGCAAGAAGACTTGGGGTATAGTTATATGAAAACCGGTTTTCCATGCCGACGTTAGACTCTACCCATACTTTTTTCACTTTGTTAAACCACCTTTCCGCCCATACGGGATCCGCCCATACGGGGAGCATTTTTTTATGACTGTTAAAGCAATAAAATTATATTTTATAGCAATTAAATGTATTGATATTTATATATATAGATTTTACAATATATTTAATAGTTAAAGCAATAATTTTATAGAATTGATTTAAAGAAGGAGGATTGTTTTAATGGAAATTAAACCGATAAGGGAAAAGTGGAAAGGCACAATGACAGACAGGGAAAGATTCAATAATCAAATGCACTATAAGCCGGTGGACCGTTGTTTCAACATGGAATTTGGCTACTGGAATGAAAACTTTGAAGAGTGGCCTATTTTTGTTGAAAATAACATAAAGAATAATGCGCAAGCGGACATATTCTTTAATTTTGACAAGATAACCGTTGTATCAGGGAACATATGGATGAATCCTGCTTTTCCCCAAAAAGTTGTTGAAGAAAGAGAAAAGACAAATGTTGTTATGAACTCTGACGGTCTTTTGGCCGAAGTTCCGAAAGACGGACACGATACCATTCCCCATTTTATGAAGTCTTCTATAGAAACTCCTGACGATTGGAAGCGGGTTAAAGAAGAGAAGTTCAGGAGGGACGACCCTGCGCGTAAAGTTGATATTGAAAAAATAAAAAGGGCCCATCCGGACAACAGGGATTACCCCCTTGGGGTACATTGCGGTTCAATGATTGGAAAAATCCGCGATATGTTGACATTTGAGGGTTTGGCATATGCATGCTATGATTATCCCGACATGGTGGAAGATATGGTTGAAACGTGCTGTGTGCTTGTTGAAGATTTCTTGGATCAAGTTTTACCGCATATTGATTTTGATTTTGCTTCAGGCTGGGAAGACATATGTTTTAAAAACGGCCCTATTGTCTCCGTGGATTTCTTTAAAAATGTTGTAATGCCTAGATATAAACGAATAAGCAAAAAGTTGCGTGCAGCCGGGATTGACTTATGGTATACCGATTGCGACGGCGATGTTAGGCCTATTCTTCCATATTTGCTTGAGGGCGGGATAAATTGCCTTTTTCCTTTTGAGGTTAACGGATGTTCTCATCCTTCTGAAGTGCTTAATGAATACGGCAAAGAATTAAGAATTATGGGTGGGGTTGATAAAATAAAGTTAAAGGAAGGGAAGGAAGCTATAAAGGACTATTTGGAGACCCTTGTGCCTCTTGTTGAAAGAGGCGGATATATCCCATTTTGCGACCACCGCTGTCCGCCCGATGTAAGCCCTGAAAACTATCTGTACTACCTTGACTTAAAGGAAAAGATGTTTGGGATGAAGTGAACGGGGAAAATGGTATTATAAAGTTAAAATAAGAGTATGGCAAGGGGTAAGGGGATATTATGTTGTCATGTTGTATCTGGCAAACATAACTCAATTGCAAAAGTAAATTCCACCCCTACGATATCCGACAGTGGAAATTACTCTTACAAATTTAAGGGTGGAATTTAACAGTGCAAACTTTAACAGTGCAAACTTTATCAGTGGAAATGTCAGAA
>JABUEW010000161.1 GCA_013314855.1 Bacillota bacterium
TACCAAGTATTCTACATGCCTGTTCGACTTCAAGGAAGTAAAGCAGGAGATGGATTTTCTGCGGGATAATTCCTGCTACCATGGCAAGATTAACGTAAAAAAATTCCTGGAGGGCATCATGCTGCAGTTGCCCGCTTAAATAGTGTCAAGGGGACGGAGTTGTTGACACTGAGGTGTCAACAACTCCGTCCCCTTGACACACTACCTTCTATTCAAAATAGGAAACCACTTCGATGTCTGCCATAGTCCTCAAGCCCGGACGGGCGCCGACTACTGCCGGTATAGCGTTGGCAACGATTGCACAGGTGGCGATATCACCGTTAACCCCGCCTTTAATCACCATGTCAATATCGGGGGTTCCTTCAATAACAACGCGGTCCCGCGGATCCTTTTCCCCTATGGAAGCTCTGAATACCAGGGTAATCCGCTCTTCACCCTGCACTATACCTCTGCCTATTTGCTGTACACCCAGGACCTTCCCGGCTTCAACGGTTAGTCCACCGGCGACCACCTTCTCATCAGCAATGATGGGGCTTATTATATCTTCGGCCTTATCAAGCCTCCAGCCCATTTTAGCCGCAATCATATGAATTGATTCTGTAAGTCCCACATGTCTCAGGGTACCTTCCCGAACCCTTTCCTGAAACTGTTCTACCGTAAGCCCTGCACCGATTTTCTTTTGGAACGGTATTCTCCTGAACTGTGCATCCTGAATCCGTTCTACGGTGATCCTTTTAACCTGGCGGCACACACCGGTCACGGCAATGGGCAGAAAATCCATTAGGAACCCCGGGTTTACCCCTGCCGAGAGAACAGATACGTTTTTCTCCCTGGCCGCCACATCAATCTCTCCGGAAATCTGCGGGTTAGTCAGCCACGGATATGACAGTTCCTCGCAGGTTGTTACCACATTAACGCCATGGGATAGGATCTCCATAACCAGCGGCTTTATCTTTTCCAGGCTTGAAGTTGTGGTCAGCGCGACCACATCCGCTTCAACTTCGCCAAGCAGTGTTTCGGCATCGCCGGTTACGATAATTCCGAGGGGTTCCGGCAGACCTGCCAGTTCTCCGATGTCAGCTCCTACCTTTTTCGGGTCAATATCCACCGCACCTACTATCTCCATGGCAGGTTTATCTACAAGATACTGTGTCAATTTGATCCCTATAGGCCCTAACCCGTATTGTATAACTTTAATTTTGTCCTTCATAATGTACCTCCTTGAGTTTGATTAGTCGATGCTTGCTAATTGCCGGTTTAAACCCCTGCGCCAAGCTTCACGTTTGATATTTTTTTCTTCTGAATAACAAAGCCTACCAGCAGAAATGCAATCCCAATCACATCCGTATAGGCTCCGGGAATAACCATCAATAGTCCCCCTGCAAAAAAGATTATACGTTCAAAGAATGATTGGTTGGTGATAAAGAATGCCGATACTGCGGAAGCTACCGCGACTATACCCACAACTGCAGTTGCAATAATAACAATCATGCTGACAACATTAACATCAATCATCAAAAGAGCAGGATTATACACGAAAACATAGGGCACCAAGAAAGCCGCTATCGCCAGCTTGAAGGCATTGATACCCGTTTTGAGCGGATTTGATTTAGCGATACCTGAACCGGCAAAAGCTGCTAGAGCAACCGGAGGAGTTACATCGGCAATGATCCCGAAATAGAATGCAAACAGGTGGGCTGCCAAAATCGGTATCTTCATCATGAGCAGCGCCGGGGCAGCTATTGTGGATGTAATGACATAGTTGGCCGTTGTTGGAACCCCCATGCCCAGAATAAGGGATGTCAGCATTGTGAAGAATAGGGTGAGGAACAGTTTCCCCCCGGCAAAGTCCACCAGAGTCGACCCCATCTTGAGCCCGAGGCCCGTCTGGGTAACAACCCCAATAATAATACCCGCGCAAGCGGTGGCTGCAACTACTCCCAAAGCTGCCCTTGCACCCTGCTCCAGACCGCTTACTATATCCTTAAAGCCTATCCTCGTATTTTTCCTTAGCATTGAGCATACGACTGACAGGACTATTGCGTAGAGGGCTGCCTTCATGGGTGTTCTACCGGCAATCAGCAGATAGATTATTCCGATAAGGGGAATCATCAGATGTCCCCTTTCAATGAGAATGTTTTTTATCTTAGGCAGTTCATCCCTGTTTAGCCCTCTCAGTTTAAGGCGCTTTGCTTCAAAATGAACCCCCGACCAAACGCCTAAGTAATATAACAATGCCGGGATAGCAGCCGCACTAATAATCCTGACATAGGGAAATCCGGTGAACTCTGACATCAGGAATGCCGCTGCTCCCATTATGGGCGGCATGAGCTGTCCTCCCGTGGATGCGGTGGCCTCCACCGCCCCGGCGAATTCCCCTTTATAGCCCAACCTTTTCATCATAGGTATTGTAAAGCTGCCGGTACCTACCACGTTTGCCACCGAGCTTCCCGAAATCATTCCCATGCAACCGCTGGAAAGCACAGCTACTTTGGCAGGACCACCTGAAGCCCAGCCTGCCACAGCGTTTGCCAGGTCGATAAAAAACTCTCCCATTCCTGTTTTCTCCAGGTATGCGCTAAACAGAATAAACAGGAATATAAAAGTGGACGATACACCGATAGGTATACCGAAAATACCTTCCGTCGTATAGAACTGATGCTGCACAAGGCTGGACAGGTCAACTCCCCTATGGGCCAGCTGCCCTGGGATCTTACGCCCCACCAGGGCGTATATTAGAAAAAGCGTCGCAATAATAACCATAGGCCAACCGACTACCCGGCGTGTTACCTCCAAAATCAGTACGATTGCAATTAATCCGACTATAAAGTCAAGGGTTGTGACCTTCCCCGCCCTAAGAACCAGCTGCTGATAGTTTACAACTATATACATTGGAACTGCGGCGCCTATTACAGCCAAGGCCACATCAACGGGATGGAACTTATGCCTCGACCATTTTTTTCTCGCAGGGTACAGCAGAAATATAAGGCAAAAGCCGAAGGATACGTGTATTGCCCTTTGAATCATGGCGTCCAGCACGCCAAAAACCGCAGTATAAAGCTGAAAAAGCGAAAAAGTAATAGCAATAGCTGCGATAAGCTTTGATCCATAGCCTGTCATAACTCGATAATCGGATTCCTTATCATACTTTCTGAGAATATCTTCGCTGTTTGTTGCAACTTCCGGATTATCTTTGTTTTCCATATTTACGCCCCTTCCTTACCGAGTTTTACCATTTCAGTGACCATTCATCAACTGCTTTGATTTCAAGAAGGCCTTCCGGTTTTGTGAATTTAAGCAATGGATAGGTTTCTTCCCCAACAGTTATCATATGCTGGGGTATGGGTGAGACTCTCAAATTAATGGTCTCAAATTCCCTTTCGAACTTCAGGACAAACTCTCCGTCAATATTTTCGAGAGTCCCGTTTTCATAGTCAAAGGGCATACCCACACCCAGGGAACTATACCTGGTCTCCTTTAGAACTAAAGTGTTGTCATCTTGGATATAGATAACCTCATGAACCGGAGTGTGATGCACCGAATGGATGAAACTCAACGCAAACACCCTGTCCGGCACAGCAATACGATATTCTGACCCCTCTTCCACATCCTTTAGAACCAGGACCTTTTCCTTCCCGATACTGCAGCTGATCAATACAATGACAAAGAGAATTATTAAGGTTATGGTCGTCAGTTTTGAACCTGGTTTCATAAAATCAGAGCATTGGATTTCTCCAATGCTCAGACCTCCTCTGAATTTTCTAGATGGGGACATTCCTTTTGCAGTGGTCAGTAGTCAGTGACCAGTGACTAGTACCTCACATGGTGTGTCCCCTCTCCTTAGCTTATTTTTTAAAGTATTTTGCAGCGCCAGGATGCAGTTCTATACCCATGCCGTCCAGTCCCGTCTCGGGTTTAATCACGGCTCCTTTAGCATGAGCTGCTACCAGCCTATCCTGGTTCTCATACATAGTCTTCAACAGGTTGTAAGCAAGCTCTTCGTCCATATCTGCGCTCACGGCCAGCATAGCCTGTACTGCAACCGTCTTAATATCTTTGTCTATTCCGGTATAGGTACCGGCAGGTATAACTAGCTTTGTATAGAACGGGTATTCGGCTATCAGTTTATCCGCCATGTCGTCTTCAATGGTAACCAGCTTGACCGGATGCTGAGCGCCGATATCCTGTACAGCTGCGGTCGGATGACCTGCCGTCAGGAATGCTGCGTCAATATTGCCGTCCTTCAGGTTGCTGGCGGCTTCCGCAAAGGAAAGGTACTGAACCTTGATATCGTCATACTTAATACCTGCTGTTGCCAAAATCTGGCGTGCATTTGCCTCGGTGCCGCTCCCCGCTGCGCCTACGGCAACCCTTTTGCCTTTAAGATCTCCAACAGTGTCTATTCCTTTGCCTTCAAGGGTAACAATTTGTATGGTCTCGGGGTAAAGAATGCACAGTCCCCTTAAGTCTGCATATTTATCCCCATCGAATAACTCGGTGCCTGTTGCAGAATAAAAAGCCACATCGTTCTGTACCAGAATAACATCAGCCTTGTCATCACGAAGCAGGTTTATATTGGCCACAGATGCCCCGGTGCTCTGAGCAGTAGCGTTTACTCCCGGAATATTCTTATTCCATATGTCAGCCATACCTCCGGCCAACGGGAAGTATGTGCCTGCGGTTCCGCCGCTGGCGATGTTTATGAATACCGGCTCCGGCGGCGCTTGCGCCTCTTGCTCAGGAGCAGCAGGCTTGCTGCAGCCAACGACTGCCACTACCAACAAACAGACCAACAAAACAGATACCAGTCTTTTACTCATTTAAACCCTCCATTCTTTTTCTGTGACTCTTTCAATAAATAAGTTCTCCAAGTCCAAAGAAATTCCTGTTGGTATTTTCCGGGACTTCCAGTTGTTTTCTGTAGTTATTCACCAAAACAATACAGTCTTTGACACCCATGGCAGATATTTCAACAATCCATAACTTTTAATTCCGGATGGATCGTGATGTATGCTTCTGTGGCTTCTATAACTTCATCAACAGTGGTTTCCGGGGCTATTTCCTTTAATACAAGCCCTTCACCGGTAACTTCTATAACCCCCATATCGGTCACTATCAAGTCGACCTGCCCCTTAGCCGTCAGGGGTAAGCTGCACTGCTTAAGAATTTTGGGCTCCCCCTTAGCTGTGTGCTCCATGGCAATAATCACCTTCTTTGCTCCCACAACAAGGTCCATGGCTCCCCCCATCCCGGGAACCATTTTTCCCGGTATCATCCAATTTGCCAGGTTGCCATGCTGGTCCACCTGCAAAGCCCCCAGTACGGTAGCATCGACGTGTCCTCCCCTTATTATTGCGAAGGACATGCAGCTGTCGAAAAACGCTGCGCCGTCGAGAGCAGTTACGGGCTGGGCTCCTGCGTTTGTCAGGTCCGGGTCCTCACCGCCTGGTTCCGGTGCCGGTCCCATACCAACAAAACCGTTCTCGGATTGAAGGGTTATGTCTATGCCCTCCGGCAGATAGTTGGCTACCAATGTAGGAAGACCTATGCCAAGGTTTACTACATCGCCATTTCTGAACTCCTGGGCAACTCTCTTAACGATTATTTCTCTTCTTCTTTCCTTGCTCTCAATCATTTTTCGTCCCTCCCCGCGACTATTATGTCCACAAACAAGCCGGGAGTCATAACGTCGTTTGCATCAATATCGCCTACTTCAACGATTTCTTCCGCTTCTACAACGACCGTATCAGCCGCCGTTGCCATTATTGGATTGAAGTTTCTGGAAGTCTTCATATAATATATATTACCCTTCTTGTCAACCCTATGCCCTTTTATTAAGGCAATATCCGCTTTTAATGGCAGCTCAAGCAGGTATTCTTTTCCGTCTGTGTTCATCTTTTGCTTGCCCTCTTCAACAACTGTCCCCAGGCCCGTGGGTGTCAGAAAACCGCCAAGCCCTGCACCTGCACACCTGATCCTCTCGGCCAGGGTTCCCTGGGGGACAAGCTCCACATCCAGCTCACCCGCATTCATTTGTCTTCCCGTTTCCGGATTTGTTCCTATATGCGACACAATAACCTTCTTTGCACGTTTTGCCGCTACGAGCTTTCCAATACCTTTATCGGGAAAGGCCGTATCATTCCCTATAATAGTAAGATTGTCCACTCCTTTCTCAATCAGGGCATCAATCAAACCCTCAGGAGTGCCTACACCTAAAAAACCTCCGATCATGACGGTCATACCGGGCTTTACCAGATCAATGGCCTCCTTTATTGATTTTATCTTGCTCACCTAAGCCTACCTCCCTATTCCTTTATATCCTTGAATATTTTTCCCCAGGTCTTACTGTATTAATATAGCAAAGCCCGTGCCAAGCATATTATCCATATCAAAAAAACAAAAACCCCGGCAAGGAAATCCTGCCCGGGCATGCCGGAATATAATTATGATGCAATATTGCATATTATATATTCCTTATTGCATCATTTTATTCCTGAGGATATTCGATATTATACTTTTTAGCTTTTCTTACGACGGTTGACTGGTCAATTCCCAATTCCTTACCGGCTTTCCGGGTAGAGCCCAATCTTTTCAAAGTCTTTTCTATGATCGACCTTTCCAGACTCTCCAACTGCTCCTTCAAGGAAGTACCCTGCTTCTTTTCTTCAAATAGCGAAATCCCGTCTCCATCGACAAAGTAGTCCTTAATATCCTCGTAAGAAATGCTGTCATCCTTCGTTATTACTATCATGCGCTCAACAAAGTTTTGGAGTTCTCTCACGTTACCCGGCCATGAATAGTCGGTTAGATAATCGATTATTTCATTTGAGAGTTTTTTATTCGTATTATACTTTTTGTTGTATTTGCCCATAAAATATACGAGAAGTGAAGCTATGTCCTCTTTTCTTTCCCTCAAAGGAGGAATGAATATAGGAACGACATTCAGCCTGTAGTAAAGGTCTTCTCTGAATTGGCCTTTCTTGACCATATCCGTAAGGTTTCTATTGGTAGCTGCTATTACCCTTACGTCTATCTTCCTTGCCTTCGTTCCCCCAACAGGAATTATTTCCTTGTCCTGCAGCACCCGCAGCAGCTTGGCCTGCAAGTGTGTTGGTATTTCGCCTATTTCATCGAGCAGTATTGTTCCACCGTCTGCCAGTTGAAACATACCGATTTTTCCTTCCTTGCTGGCCCCGGTAAAGGACCCCTTCTCATACCCGAATAATTCGGATTCCAGAAGATTTTCAGGTATTGAGGCGCAGTTCACCTTGACGAAGGGTCCCTGATTATCCTTCCCTGCCCTGTGTATTATTTTTGCTATAATTTCCTTTCCTACGCCGGATTCGCCAAGAACAAGCACGGTGGAATCCACCTTGGCGACCCTCATGGCAAGGTCCAATACCTCCAGCATCTTCTCGCTCCTTGCCACAAAATCCTCCATCGCATCAAGCTTCATCGTGTGTTTGCCGTCGTCGGAAAAGGTGCGTGCTTCTTCTACCCTGTTTTCCATGTTCATAAGTTCTGTTATGTCCCATACGGTATTTACTATCCTCACCAGGTTTCCTTCTGCATCGAATATAGGCTTGCCCTTGGCCATCAGCTTTTTGCCGGTCTTGCACGTATATATCACCGTGGCCGGTGATCTGGTCTGGATTACAACAAGGCTCGCCGATTCGGTGAAATAACCCTCGTTCACCAGG
>JABUEW010000162.1 GCA_013314855.1 Bacillota bacterium
ATTTTATCATTTCTATATCTTCAGGACTAAATGTCCTACCTGAAAATGTTCTATTAGTATTGTTCATGACTTGATTACCTACCTCCCCCAAGTCTACTATACAATACTAATCTTGTACGTGTCCAACTCGGTTTTGCGAAAATATTTTTTTGCTACTCTCTATAACTCTTGTTTTCTCTTTCTTTTAAATTCGTGCTTCATCTCTGCAAAAGGGGTGGGGGGTGGGCGCATTTTCAAATTTTGAAGAAACTACACCCAATGCAAAACTCCAATTTTTTATATTATTTGCGCAAGGTCTATTTCTCCATCAAATACTTTCACGGCAGGACCTGTCATATAAACGTGGTTGTCTTTTTCATTCCATTCAATAACCAGGTCCCCGCCCAATAACTTCACTGTAGCTTTTCTTTCACTCACACCATTAAGTACCGAAGCTACCAATACTGCAGAAGCACCTGTACCGCAAGCCATAGTCTCCCCTGCTCCTCTTTCCCATACTCTCATTTTAAGGGTGTTTCTGTCAATAACCTGTACAAATTCGGCATTTATTCTTTTGGGGAATAGGGAATGTGTTTCCATTTTAGGTCCTACTTTTTCAAGAGGGAAACTCATAACATCATCCACATATGTTACTGCATGCGGATTTCCCATGGAAACACATGTTACTTTATATGTTTGCCCGTCAATTTCGACAGGCTGGGAAATAAATCTATCTTTACTGCTTTTAACCGGGATATCCTCAGGATTAAGTATGGGTTCTCCCATATCAACCTTCACTAATGCAACCTTGTTATTTTCTACTGTCATATCAAGTACTTTAACGCCTGCAAGAGTCTCCACGCTTACTGTAGTTTTTTCGGTAAAACCGTTGTCATATACATATTTACCCACACATCTTATGGCATTGCCGCACATCTCTGCTTCAGACCCGTCAGAATTAAACATTCTCATTCTAAAGTCAGCTATTTTTGAAGGCATTATAAGTACAAGGCCGTCGGAACCAATTCCAAAATGCCTGTCACTTACGAATTGAGCTACTTTCGATATGTTCTCAATCAACTTATCCGGGCACTCATTTATACAATTTACATATATATAATCGTTACCCAGTCCATGCATTTTCGTAAATTTTATCACTAAATCTTCAACCCCCCGATATAATTTTTACTACATCCACAATAAAGTTCTATTCATCAACTGTTAATCTCCTCCAGTGGCTTTACATTAGGGCATTTAAGCTCAGTTACAGTCTTTACCGGTTTTGCCCACATAACAGCATTCTTAATTACCTTCAAAATTTCCTGGTTATAATATGTAGGATAAGTTTCATGCCCAGGCTGGAAATAGAATACTTTCCCATATCCACGATGGTAACAACACCCGCTTCTAAATACCTCTCCCCCTTGGAACCATCCTATAAAAACAAGAGTATCCGGAGCAGGGATATCAAACCTTTCTCCATACATTTCCTCGTGGGGAAGCTCAATATATTCTCCTATCCCCTCTGCTATCGGGTGTCCCGGTTCAACCACCCATAACCTTTCTTTTTCCCCAATTTCCCGCCATTTCAAAGTACAACTTGTACCCATAAGTTTAACAAATATTTTTGAGAGATGGGCTGAATGAAGAGCTATTAGCCCCATTCCACAGAGGACACGTTTGTAAATTTTTTCCACGATTTCATCTTTTACTTCTTTATGAGCCATATGTCCCCACCAAATTAAAACATCGGTATTATTTAGCACATCGTCAGAAAGCCCATGTTCAGGCTCATCTAAAGTTGCAGTCCTTACCTCAAAATCATCAAATTTGCCAAGATATGAAGCAATAGCTCCATGTATTCCCTCCGGATAAATTTTGGCTATCTCTTCACTTCTCTTTTCATGCCTGTATTCATTCCATATGGTTACTCTAGTTTTCACAATATCACCCTCCTTGGTATCTTCGTTTATTAATCAATCATCAAAACAATTATAACACAAGTTTTGTAACCGATTACATCGTCTATTTTACATGATAAAAAACAAAAACTCAATACTTTAAACCGGTAAACTTATTTAAATTTGCTGAACATCTCTTTCAACCTTCTTTCAGATTTTAACACTTTTTTAATTATTTATCATCATAAAAAATATATAATTATATTAATAAATATCTAGCAACATCCTTTAATATTTATTTATGGAAGTGAAAACACGTGTACCGGGAAAAATACAGCCTGATTTACAAGGTAAAAAAAGGAGATATAGAAGCATTTGAAAGGCTTGCTGCAAAATACTATAAGATGGTATATACTTTAGCATTTAATGAGGTAGGTAATGAGCATGGAGCAAAGCATTTAGCCTATGAGGTGTTTATAAATGTATATGAAAAAACCGGGAGTATAGATAATGAATATTCCTTTATACAGTTACTTTTTAAGTCAATAAAGGAAATTTGCATAAATAAAGACAAGATTTTACCGGATTAAAACTGCTAATAGCGAAAATTTTTATAATGTAGTAAAATAATTAAGTAGTCTCCGAAACATCGATAAATATAACTAAAGCTGTAATATGAAAAATAGGGTTAACGGGCAGGTATGGTGAGGTAATGAATACGGAAGGGATAAAAGTCCTTATTGTTGAAGATGAGGAATATATAAGAAAATTTATAAATATTAATCTTAAAAGAAACGGATTTGCAGTTTTGGAATCCGGAACAGGGGAAAAAGCCCTTGAAATGGTCGAAAAGTTCAAGCCCGAGATAGTTATCCTGGATATAATGCTTCCCGGGATGGACGGTTTTGAAGTATGCCGTAAAATTAGGCATAACATGCCGGAAGTAATTATAATAATGTTAACAGCAAGGGGACAAGATTTAGATAAAATAACAGGACTTGAGCTGGGTGCAGATGACTATATGGTAAAGCCATTCAACCCTCTTGAGCTCATAGCAAGAATAAAATCTATTTTACGGAGGACCGAAAACAACTTTAACAATATCAAAAACAATAATTTAGACCGGATTATCTTTAAAAATCTAGTATTAGACAATAAATCCCAACGTTTCTTTAAGGATGAAGTTGAAATTGAGCTTACTCCTACGGAGTTTTCTATTGTAAAAATGTTTTTGTTGAATCCGGGAAAAGCTCTAAGCAGAGATGAGTTATTAAACTTCGTCTGGGGACGGAATTACTTTGGAGACTTGAAAACTGTAGATGTCTACATAAGGAGAATAAGAGAAAAAATAGAGGATAATCCTTCAAAACCTAAGTTTATTGAAACAGTCTGGGGCATAGGATACAGGTGGCAGGCAGATTAACTTAGAATTTGGGTAAGACTTTAGGGGGTTGCTATGAAAAGTGCTCGTACCAGAATAGCAATAAACTTCATATTTATTATAATTGTTACTGTAATAATTCTCGAAGTGTTAATTATTGGTATTATAAAACACAATTACAATAAAAACCTTGAAGAAAACCTGATAAGCCAGATTAAAACATCTGCAGACCTTTATAGCAGTTATTTTTCCGACGCTTCCCTTTACGATAATGTGTTAAATAATGTAGATACTTTCTGGAAACAGGTACCTGCCCAAGTAGAGATAATTGACACAAATGGTAAAGTATTAATGGATTCTATTGGTGTAATACCTGCCGATAATTCCAAAATGCCTGATGTCAAAGCGGCTCTTAAAGGAAAATTGGGGAAATGGACAGGTAAAACAGATTACAGTAAGGAAATGGTAATGGCAGTATCCTATCCATTAAAATCCCAGGGAAAAATTGTTGGGGTTTTAAGGTTTATTTCATCTTTAAGGGAAGTGAAAAAAGCTGTCGGAAAAGTAGCAAGTGTTCTTATATTTATAGGTATGGTGGTAGTTTTAATATCCGGCTTTATTAGTTTACTCCTTGCCGACACAATCGTGGGGCCCCTGGAAGAAATTACTGCTGAAGCAGAAAAAATGGCTGAAGGCAATTTTAAAATACGTTGTAAAAAAAGATACAATGATGAAGTTGGCAAGCTTTCCGATACTTTAAATTATATGGCACAAGTAATACAGGAAAAGGACCGGCTAAAAAATGAATTTATTTGTTCTGTTTCTCATGAACTCAGGACACCATTAACATCAATAAAAGGCTGGGCGGTTACCTTAAAAAATATTGGTCTTGAAGACAAAGATATTTTAATAGATGGTCTTGAAATTATTGAAAAAGAGAGCGAGAGGCTTACATCAATGGTGGAAGAACTTCTTGATTTTTCAAGGTTTGTATCCGGCAACATATCAATAAAAAAGGAAAAGGTGGATATTAGTAAAGTTATGTATCATATTGAAAAACAACTGGTTCCGAGGGCACAAAGAGAAAATATCGGGTTTAGTGTTTTTTGTGAAAATAAAATATCACATATAATTGGTGATGAAAACAGGCTTAAACAGATATTTATAAATGTTTTGGATAATTCCTTCAAGTTTACTCCACCGGGCGGTCAGATAGTTTTTACTGCAGTTAAGGAAGGCAACAATGTACGCTTTTCTATAAAAGATACAGGTTGCGGAATTTCGCCTGAAGAACTCCCAAGGGTGAAGGAAAAGTTTTTTAAAGGTAAAAACAGTAAATCTAAAAATGGAATAGGGCTTTCTATATGTGATGAAATTATCAAGCTTTTAAATGGTACCTTCGAAATTAAAAGCGAAGTAAATAGAGGTACCGAAGCTATTATTATACTACCGGTAGGTGAAGTTGGTTATGCTGATGAAAAAATTTAATTTAAACGTCTTTTTGACTTGTGCCGTTATTTGCCTGGTTACTTTTATTACTATACCCTTAACCGGTTGTACAACACAATTAATGGATACAGGCAGTAAGATTGTAGTACCGGAAATCAAAGCCGTCCCGTTACAGGGCAAATGGGAAATTGAAAATATTTTGTCCTATAGTGATACCTTTCAGGAAGGAGACCCATTTGGGGAATGGATTGGTAAAATTGTCGAATTGGGAAAAAACAGCCTTCTTATAGGTGAAAACTATTGGGAAGATGTTAACTACAGAGTAAGAAGAGTAAATGCAGAGGAATATTTTCTCTTTAGGCTTGGAGGGTACCAAGAAAAACTTGGTTTGGAAGACGAGGAGATATATGTAGTAACCGCCTCTTCCCAGGAGAAATTTTTATACGAGTTTATAGATATAAATAAAGACCGGGCCATTGTAAATATTGAAGACCAATACTTTTTTATGAAAAAACTCTCTGATCAAATAAGCGATATATCTGACATACCGGTAGAAAAAAAATTAAGCAGTAGAGCAGGGGGGCTTTATGAACAAGGAAAAGGAAGTACATCAGGAATATTACTAGGACTGCGTACACCAATAAAATCAGACATATCAGATAAAAAAGAAGGATGGAGCGCTGGAAATAATTTACCGAAATTTAGATACAGGACATTGTGGATTGCGTTGAAAGATTATAAACTGCAGCCTGTATTGGAAGCAGAAGAAATTTTTCTCCCCAGAATAAGCGGTTTTTGGAAAGTGGGAGTAAAAGAAAAAACTGATGGTGAAAAAACTGAAGAAGTTTTATATGCATACAGTATTACTGAAGATGAAAGCAGAAGAACCTCGGCATCAAAAGAATGGAACTATTTTTGGAATGACAAAGAAGGAATTTTAAGACGCACAATAGTTTATGCAGGTAATGACTATGTTTCCATAGAGCTGTTGGGAAAAGGAGTGCTAAAAGAAAACAACAATGATGTTATTGATATTAGCGCCAATATAAGTGCAATGGATATAAAAAATGGGATAAGTGCAAAAGATAGTGAAAATAACGGCGGTAAATGGGAAATAAATATGCTGCAGACTTTGCCTGTTGATAATATTGAAAGTTTTAAAGGTATAAAGTTATCCGATATTTGCGGAGAAAATGGAGTGTTGGCAATGAAAAATGCCATTGAAAAACTGGTTAGTTCTTCAGGTGTGCAAAGTTTTTCCGACATCGATGAAAAAAAGCAGGAAGAAAACTTTGCATTATTTAGAAAAACCGGGCACTGGTTTTTTAAAGGAAGAGTAAACTTCGAAAATAATAGCATAACTTCTTACCAGGATTACTATATTAACCTTATTCCTCCTTTGAGGATGGTTGCCTATGATAATTTACACCTGCCCTGGACATATATTAAAGATAGAATACCTCAAACAGTAGATGCATATACATCTCCAAACAACGATTTTGCAATAATATTAACGAGGGATTCACTTTTAATTTATGCCATAACTGAAGGCAAGTTGTCCGGCATGCCCTTAGGGAAAATAAAACTTGATGCAGGTGATACAATTGTAATGGCAGAATGGGCTACAGGAGATTATGTAAAAAAATGGGAAAAGTCTTTTATTACGAATAATAACGCCAAGAACGTGGAAGTAGAAAAATATAAGTAAGAAAAAAGTATTGTTATTTTGTTACTAAAAATGGATATAATAAATATTATGAAGGAGGTATTCATAATGAAAAAAAAGCTTATTATTGAAGGAATGTCATGCCGACACTGTGCAAATCATGTGACCGAAGCATTAGAAGAAATACCTGGAGTAGAGTCGGTAACGGTAGATCTGGAGGATATGTCGGCTGAAGTTGAATTAAGCCGTGATATTAGTGAAGAAGAATTCAGGTTTGCCATAGATGATGCAGGATATGAGCTTATAGATCTAATCTAAAAGGTTAAGAGCAGAAGAACAATTAGGCACATTTTATTTTTATGAAAGTCTTAAGATCCTGTAAATTCACTTCGGGGCAAATCAAACTGGCAAATCAAACTCGCAAAATAAAAAATAATTTGAATAGAATTTAATAATATTTCAATTTAATTATTTTGCTCATACGGTTGATTTGCTTATCCCTCGTCGGATTAACAGGCTCTATAAGACTTTCCGCAATGTTACTTCCAGCATTTTCTTCAAAATTCTATAATTTTAAATATATCCTCTATGTTATTATCTCTTTGCTGCTCGACGTATTCCTTAATCATCTCATCTGTTACTGTTCCAACTGTCCTGCAGAAATATCCTGTTGACCATAAATGCTGTCCCAAGTATCTCTTCCGTAATTCGGGAAATTCTTCCTGCAACATCTTTGAGCTCCTCTCTGTATTATTCATCCGTCAGCTGGAGCCCAGGCAGCATCTCAAGATTTTCATAAGCTTTTCTCCTTTTCCCATAAGCTCTTGCATCAAACAATCCGGATATTTGTACTGCCTGAATAATCTCGCTTTTAAAGGCTGAATGCCGTGAGTATTTACTTCTATATTTCTCGATTAAGTCCATACCCTTATTCTTTTCCCCTCTGTTCGCTAAAGTCTCTGCCATCGCAACCAGTAGTCCGGCTGCTTTATGATAGCTTCCCCGATGCTGGTTGCTGACAATTGCATCTACCCGGTCTCCTATTTCCTTTATACACCAGTTCAGGTAAAACTCCTCTTGCTCTTTGGTTAGCTTTATGGACTCTTTTATAAAATCAATAACCTTCCGGTACTTTTCAATATATTCCTGGCTTGCATTATAGCTTGTTTTTCTAATAGCATCCTCCCACTGTTTATAAAAAACTTTTAAATGTACTGCTTCCTTCGATAAAACCGCCATCATAAAAGTGACGAATAATGGCTTGGGATTCTCACTGGAACTCCATCCAAGGGGACCTT
>JABUEW010000163.1 GCA_013314855.1 Bacillota bacterium
TGAAAGGTGTGATGTGAATGAAAGTATTGTTTATTGGCGGAACAGGTACTATAAGTGCTGCTGTATCGGAACTTGCAGTAAAAAAAGGTATTGATTTATTTCTCTTAAACCGCGGAAACCGGGAGGAATTCTTCCCTGGAGGGGCTACACTAATCAAAGGCGATATCAGGGATATTGAAAACACCCGTAAAATATTGAAGAATTACAAGTTTGATGTTGTGGTTGATTGGGTGGCGTTTACTCCAGACCACATCGAAGCAGATATTAATCTTTTTAGAGGGAAAACCGGCCAGTACATATTTATTAGTTCAGCATCAGCTTACCAGAAACCCCCGACCCATTACCTGGTTGACGAATCAACTCCGCTGGCCAATCCTTACTGGCAGTATGCAAGGGATAAGATTGCATGTGAACAACGTCTGATGGAAGAATACCGCAAGAGTGGATTCCCTATTACAATTATACGTCCTTCGTATACTTATGGGAAGACCACAATACCATATATATTTAACAGCCGTGAACATAGGTGGACGCTTATTGACCGTTTAAGAAAAGGTAAAAAAATCATAGTACCCGGTGATGGCACTTCCCTTTGGACCCTTACGCACAACACGGATTTTGCAAAAGGTTTTATTGGATTAATCGGGAATGTACAAGCTATAGGGCATGCTTTCCATATTACATCGGATGAGGTCCTAACCTGGGACCAGGTTATAAAGATAATTGGAAAGGCAGCGGGTGCGGAACCAAATATCATACATATTCCATCAGAGTTTATAGGTGCTTTTTCACCGGAACACATCGGGGGACTGCTGGGTGATAAGGCTGTGAGTGTAGTGTTTGATAATAGTAAAATAAAGCGTTTTGTGCCTGGTTTTACTGCAACTGTACCTTTCTCGGAGGGGATAAAAGAATCTATTGAATGGTATGAGTCAAACCCTGATAGGTGTACTGTGGACGAAGAATTTAATAACCTTGCAGACAGAATAGTCGCAGCATATGAGAAGGGTTTGAAAGAGGCAAATATGTAAAGTCAAATAGTGCCTTTTGGACAGGAGGAGGATTTTTATGTTATGTCAAATAAGGAAATACTTTTTTGATGCATTAGTTAAATCTGCTACTAATTATCTCAATACCTTTGATAGTAAAAGTGGGCGTTTCCTTGAAAATGGTGGCTGGGCAGTAACCCTGCAGGATGCCGTATTGGCATATGCTTATTTATATACCACTGAAAAAGTCGGAAGATTACAGAATCACCGCCCCATCTTTCCCGTTCAACCCTTATGCTATAGACGGCAGCGCCGGTATTGACGAGGCCATTGCGGTTTTAACCATATATTCCAAGAAGGACAGTATTTCAATAAAAATAACGTGAAATATGTGAGTTTCACTTAATGTGGTGGTGAGATTATGTTTATAGGAAGAGAAGGAGTAAATATAAATATGACAAAGCAAGTACCTTTATATGAATTGCAAACGCGTATGGACCGCTTCAGAAAGGCAATGGGGGCGGCAAACCCTGACTGGGAAATAGCTGTTATTTTCAGCAAGGTAAACCTTTATTACTTTACCGGTACAATGCAGGACGGAATGTTGTTTATTCCCCGTGATGATGAAGCTACATATTGGGTTAGACGGAGCTATGAACGGGCTCTGGATGAATCCCAATTTCCCAGAATAAAGCCAATGAACAGTTTCCGCGATGCTTTAAACGGAAAGGCAATTAATGCTAATAATTTTCCCGAAACAGTATACATAGAAACCGAAGTGGTGCCTATTGCCCTGTACCAACGGTTCCAAAAGTATTTTCCTTTTAAAGAAGTAAAACCCCTTGATGCACAGGTTGCTTCAGTGAGAGCCGTAAAAAGCAAGTATGAACTGTCCTTAATGGAACAGTCGGGTAGTATCCATAGACGCATACTGGACGATATTGTACCGGGGATACTGAAAGAAGGGATGAGTGAATTGGAGCTTGCCGTCCAGCTCTTTTCAATAATGGTTGCAGAAGGCCACCATGGAGTATCGCGCTTTGGTATGTTTGATACAGAAATGGGAATAGGCCATATATGTTTTGGAGAAAGTTCAATTTATCCCACCTATTTTAACGGGCCTGGCGGTAATTACGGCATGAGCCCTGCCGTACCGATATTGGGGAGCCGTGAACGCAAACTCAAAAAAGGCGATTTGGTTTTCATTGACATAGGATGTGGGGTGGAGGGCTACCATACCGACAAAACCATGACATATATGTTTGGTAAACCCCTTCCTGCTAAAGTGATTGACGTCCATAAGAAATGTGTAGATATACAGTATGAAATTGCCGCCATGTTGAAACCAGGCGAGGTCCCGGCCCGGATATATAACACCATAATGAATAAACTGAGCCCGGATTTTTTAGAGAATTTTATGGGATTCGGGAACCGCCAAGTAAAGTTCTTAGGCCATGGGATCGGTTTGTTGATTGATGAGCTTCCTGTAATTGCAGAAGGTTTTTCAGAACCGTTGCAGGAAGGAATGGTTTTTGCTATTGAACCTAAAAAGGGGTTCAAAGATATAGGCATGGTAGGAATTGAAAATACATTTGTAGTCACGCCCGAAGGCGGACGTTGCATCACCGGTGACAGCCGGGGCTTAATACCTGTGTATTGAAAAGTAAACCTTAAATGTTTTATCCTTCCGCAACCATGACATAATTCTTTTTTTCTTTTGCTTTATAAAGGGCTTTATCGGCAATTTTAAAGAATTGCTCTATATCAATATTTGCTCCTGCTTTTGTCGAGGCTATACCAATGCTTACGGTAATGTTGAAAGTGATTTCTTTATAAGAAAAAATATGTTCTTGTACTTCTCTTCTTATTCTATCGGCAATCTTGAAAGCCTCTTTGTCTTCAGTTTGGAAAAGGATTACCGCAAATTCTTCCCCTCCCCATCGAGCAATTATATCATTTCTCCTTGTAATGTTTTGCAAAATATCGGCGAATTGCCGTAGTACCTGGTCACCTATTCTATGCCCGTATGTGTCATTTATGCTTTTAAAATTATCTATATCAATCAAAACTAATGAAACCGGTGATTTTGCTTTCATTCCTGATAGTTTTTTATAAAAATATCTCCTGCTGCACAGACCGGTTAGCATATCAGTGTGAGCCTGTTGATACAGCTTTTTAATCATAATACCACAGAACATACTAGATATTATATAGATTATTAAAAAAGGCATCCATACCAAAACATGATTATAATTGTACCACCTATCTATAAAAAATGTGATAAACCATAATATTAGCCCACCTGGTACTAAAATAACAGAAGCATATTCATACATTTTCTTTTTCACCTGTATCACCTCTTAAGCCTAAATTTTTATGATAATACTCAACAATATATTTATCCATTTTTTGACTTATTTTCAGTAGAATTTCTTTGCGCATATTCATTCTGGCTGCATTATTAAGTATATTTCTTGCTATTTTTATTTTATTTTCTATACTCACTCCGTACCCCCTTATTAACTACATACAATTTTACAATATTTATTGGCATATTGCAAATAATAAATATATACATATTGCAAATTCAGATATAGCTTAAAGTTCGATAAAGTATTTTAAAGTAGAGAGTGAATAGTATGGAGAGTGAATAGTATGGGAAATAAAACAGAAATAGATAATAAAGCAGTTGGGCAACGAATACGGAAAGAAAGAGAAAAACTTGGTCTTTCAAGGCAAGAATTTGCGGAAATAATAGACCTTTCAGACTACTATGTGGGGCAATTGGAACGGGGAGAAAGGCAAATGAGTCTTCCTGTCCTGGTTAAAGTCGCTAATTGTTTGCATGTTTCTTTAGATTACC
Organism: Bacillota bacterium; assembly: GCA_013314855.1. NCBI lineage: Bacteria > Bacillati > Bacillota > Bacillota bacterium. Next base: position 3,853 of record JABUEW010000163.1, read on the forward strand.
TTATTTTTGGTATTTTCGGGAAAACTTCTGATAATGCCTATTTTGTGAATGAGATGCACAATGTCTATGGTACATATGACTGTAATAAGAATAAAGAAATATATAATCTGCTTAACAAATGTTCTCCTAAAGAATTAGAGTTAATTAAGAAGCTTATAAAAACTATCCTTCCTTATATGAACAAAAATTAAAAAGAATACCGTGAGAAAAGTTATTTTATCGGAAGTGGAGCAGTAGAAAGCGGACACGAGTGTGTTCTGCTAATTAAAAATATTGTTTGACACAGATTTAACGGACTATTTCAGGCCTATTATTTTTTTAAACTCTTCCAGTGAGGTGTCCCTGTATATAACGTGCCTTTTCAACCGGTATATGTCATCTCCCGGCTTTACATCTCCTTCATTAATTGTAAAGCCCATTTCATACTCCAGTTTTCTTAATACTAGCAAAGTTGCTTCAGAATACTCACCATAAGGGTATGCGATGCTTCCGGTTTTCAGCATTTCCTTGCTTTTTAAGAAATCATCATATACTGTTTCTTCAGGCGAGGAAATAAGAAGGCTCTCATTATTTCCGTTCTTCCAGTGCAAATTATGAGTGTGGCTTGCATATTCAAAAACATCCATGCTAGCTTCAATATCGGCCCAATCAAGAATCTGAAGCATTTTCGGATTAAAAGGTGCACGGTTGTTTTGTATCCATCCGCTTACAACAAAAATAACCCCATGTAATAAATACTTTTTCATTATAGGGTATGCATATACAAAAGTGCTTTTATAGCCATCATCAAATGTAATTAAGACGTTTTTGCCTGTAAGGGTTGTTTCTCCTTTAAGATAAGCCTTAAGCTGGTTTAAGGAAATAGTGTTATAGTTATTTTCTTTAAGTAGCTGCATTTGTTTTTCAAAATTATCTGTAGATACTATAAAAGCATTATTGCCAAAAAAGTTTTCTTTGTCAGGCAGAAGGTGGTGATAAACCAAGATTGGAATTGACATGACTTCTTCGGTATTTTCTTTTGAAGATACAATTGAACTGTTATTTGTATTACCTTTTTTTAGAATAAAGGTTATCTTCACATTATTTGCCTGACATGCGTACAGAAAAAAAGAAAGAAAAATTACGGCAATTAGAATACCAAAACAATTCTCTTTATTTCTTTTATGCACTTTTTCCCTCCTATCCCGGCTTAATGCTAATGATTATTGAATTTTATTCGTCCCATAACACTATCTAAAAACTAAAACCTCCTTCTGAATTTCTGATAACGATACTTCAAGCTTAAGTCAGTTGGAAAAACGACATAATATTTTACTTTCTTTATGTCTAAACTATTATTAAATAGAATTCTATATAAAAATATTATATTACTATTTTTTATTTTTTCAATAAATTATGTTTTTATTTTTCAATAAATTATGGTGGGATTTTAAAACGATCGAATCCGAAACCAACAATTTAAGTTAAAATGACAAAAGAAGCAGCCTTGTTTTACCTTAAGCTGCTTCTTTTGTTATTAATTTCACTCAATAATTTATTCAATAATTTTAAATAAATGATTACTATTCGCGAAGCCTTCTTTCAAGCGCATCCAGCTGATTTGCCATTTCCCTTGGAAGCTTGTCTCCAAATGTAGCATAATATTGGCGAATTGAAGCGACTTCCTTTAACCAGCCTTCCTTGTCAACTTTAAGAAGTTCCTGCATGTCGCTGCTGCTTATATTAAGTCCTGTTGTATCAATGGCATCAACCGTCGGCATATAACCGATAGGAGTTTTTACTGCCTTTCCTTCGCCGGATACTCTCTCAATAACCCATTTAAGAACGCGGCTGTTTTCGCCAAAACCTGGCCACAACCATCTGCCGTTTTGGTCTTTACGGAACCAGTTTACATAGAAAATTTTCGGGAGTTTTTCGGGATCAACCTTTTTCCCGATATTAATCCAGTGCTGCAGGTAATCGCATATATGGTACCCGCAGAAGGGCAACATGGCGAACGGGTCACGGCGGACCTTACCGATATTATCCGATATTGCTGCCGCCGTTATTTCGGAACCCATAATGGAACCCAAGAATACGCCGTGGTTCCAGTCAAAGCTCTGATGCACAAGAGGTACTGTGGTAGGCCTGCGTCCACCTATTAAAAATGCTGAAATAGGAACACCTTTGGGATCTTCCCATTCTGGTGCTATCGAAGGACATTGACTTGCAGGTGCTGTGAAACGCGCATTTGGATGAGCAGCGGTTGTTTCGGAACCAGGATACCAATCCTTTCCTCTCCAATCAATCAAATGATCCGGAGCATCATAACCTATGCCTTCCCACCATATATCTCCGTCGTCAGTTAAAGCAGCATTAGTAAATATAGTGTTTTTCGTAATAGTCTTCATTGCATTGGGATTGGAATCCATTGACGTACCAGGCGCAACGCCAAAGAAACCAGCCTCCGGGTTAATAGCATATAGCCTTCCGTCTTTGCCAAACTTCATCCATGCAATATCATCACCTATAGTTTCAACTTTCCACCCAGGTATTGTGGGGACCATCATTGCCAGGTTTGTTTTCCCACAGGCACTTGGGAAAGCTGCTGCAATGTATTTACGTTCTCCTTTTGGATTAGTGATTGCTAAAATAAGCATATGTTCAGCCAGCCAGCCCTCGTCACGGGCCATTACGGAAGCAATACGCAGAGCAAAACACTTCTTCCCTAAAAGGGCATTTCCTCCATATCCTGAGCCGTATGACCAAATAGTCCTCTCTTCAGGGAAATGGCTTATATACTTTTTCTCCATGGGAGCACACGGCCAAGGTACATCCTCTTGTCCTTCGGCAAGCGGTGCACCTATGGAATGGAGACATGGAACAAATTCACCGTCTTCGCCAAGGGCATCCAGGACCCCTTGGCCCATGCGTGTCATAATACGCATATTGACTACAACATAAGGACTGTCTGTAAGCTGGATTCCGATCTTTGAAATTGGAGAGCCGATAGGTCCCATTGAGAAAGGTATGACATACATGGTTCTGCCCTTCATACAACCATCATATAGTTCTGTCATAATCTTTTTTAGTTCAACAGGGTCTATCCAGTTATTAGTTGGACCTGCGTCTTCCTGCTTTCTGGAGGATATAAACGTCCTGTCTTCCACGCGGGCGACATCTGAAGGGTCGCTCCTGAAAAGGTAACAACCGGGACGTTTTTCAGAATTCAAAGGTGTTGCTGCACCTGAAGCAACCATTTCATTAAGGAGACGGTTATATTCTTCTTTTGAACCGTCACACCAGTGAATTTTGTCTGGCTTACACATTTTTGCCATATCATTTACCCATTCTTGCAACTTTTTGTTTGAATTCATTCTAGTAAACCCCTTTCTGTTAATAAAATAACAAGCATTATTATAAAGTAAATTTAATAAATTTTTAATATTTAATATAATAATATAATATAATAGTATGAATTATTGGCACTATAATATTGTATTATACTTTAATACTGCAATACTGCCACATATAATAAAATAAATATTAACCAAATCCCCCCAATTTAATCTTAGCATAAAACTTAGCAAAATTCAAGAATTTTATAAAATATTCAGAGCTGAAGCATGAAAATTTTATTCTTATCCATTAATAGTGGCTGCGTTAGTAATTTTATCCAATTATATAATAATATTACATAAATTTAACCATACGTTTAAGTCATCGGATAACACTATAACC
>JABUEW010000164.1 GCA_013314855.1 Bacillota bacterium
GATTTCCGGTGGAAATAGCGAGAAGGACACACCCGTTCCCATCCCGAACACGGAAGTTAAGCTTCTCAAGCGCCGATGATACTTGGATGGCGACGTCCCGGGAAAGTAGGTCTCTGCCGGATTTATATTCCTCAATAGCTCAGTTGGTAGAGCATGCGGCTGTTAACCGCAGGGTCGTAGGTTCGAGTCCTACTTGAGGAGCCAAGAGGTAGATAATTATTATCCACCTCTTTTTTATTCGGTTTTTTCAAAAGCGTCTTCAGGATATTTATTTGATGGATCCCATATAATCCATTCCTTTAAGCCGGCGTCATATACAGCTTGAATTTGTTCTCTTATCTGTTTTGGACCATACACCTGGTAATTACCTTGCTTAAGCCATGGAGCGGTGAAACCTTGAAGATAAGGCCTGATATCAGCTTTATAATTTTCTATCTGATTAAGTCTATTTTTCGCTTTTATAAGTGAATTATATACAACGGCATATGGTTCAAGGTCTGGTTTTAAAAATTTGACATTATTCACAACCTGTCCGAAAGCATAATGAGATGGGTAAACCATAGGTGAAATATATTCAATATCTTTACCAATCAGTTCAAGGTACTGACCAATATCTTCGGTATCTTCAGGGCTTTCACAAATAATGCCGAAAACATCAGCAGATAAAATGATACCAGGAAGTTCCTGTTTTGCATAAGCTAAAAAATCATTTATTACTTCATATTTTTCTTTACCATTGGGATTAAAACTCATTGCTTTTTTATCACCATCATTTGGGAAACGTATATAGTCAAACTGTATTTCATCAAACCCTTTTTGAACCGCTTCTTTTGCAATATCTATAATATATGGCCATGAATCGCGGTTATAGGGGTCTAACCATGTTTTATTATTGTTATCCCTCCAAAGCCCTCCAGAAATGTTTTTTACTGCAAGGTCAACTCTTTTTGATGAAAGGACGGGGTCTTTAAAGCAGACCAGTCTTCCTATAACATAAATACCATTATCATGAAGAGTTTTTATTACTTTATCAACATCAAATTTTTTTTTCCAGGCATTTATTTCCCTTACAACAGGTATGCTGGATTCATAACCTACAAATCCATCGTCATCTTTTATATCTATTACGTAAGAATTTATTTCCGTGTTTTTAGCCAATTGAATGAAATAATCTAAACTACTTGCGGTTCCCACAGTCCAACCTGTAAGATAGAGGGCTTTTACATTGTCAGGTTTTTTTACAGGCGAAGTCTGAATATAATCCGGATTATTATTCTCGTTATTGTTTTCGTCATCTTTATTAGCGGTATTTTCAGTATCAGTTCCTTGTGGATCAGTATTTTCTCCTGAAGCATTGTTATTGTCTGTATTATTGTTATTGTTGCCTGTATCATCATGTTGACCACTTTTGTCTGAATTACCTATATTAGAATTATCCTGTATTGTCCTGTTCTGTCCTTTTTCCATGTTGTTATGGCGGTGGCTTTGATTATTAAAATAAACATAAAATGCTATAGAGCTTCCTACAAGCGATACTAATAATATACCAAGTATTACACTTTTTATAATGCTATGTTTCATAGTGCCTCCGTATTATCTATAGTATTTTTTATTGTTGCCTTAATGTCTTTTCCAACTTAAATTATACTTTAGTTTAAGATTTTTGCCAATATCAGTGTCATTACCATATTAATACAATCAATTATTAAATATTATAAGTAAACTGTTTGTGACTATATTTCATATAGCGATATAAAACGTTTATAAAAGTAAAAAAGCCAAAAACAATAAATTAATAGCATTTTATTGTAGTATTATATTAAAACTTATATTATAATATATTATAATTAGTATAAATATTTATTTAGTGAATGATACGCGCATTTTTATTAGTCATACTTGGATAAAAGGCAGGTTAAATAAAGGTTGAATATTGGAGGAGATATAGTGGATAAAAGAAAAATAATAATTGATACAGATATAGGAGATGACATTGATGACGCTTTGGCCATATCATTTGCATTAAATTCACCTGAGGTTGAAATAATCGGAATAACAACTGTTTTCAGGAATACTGATGCAAGGGCTAAAATAGCAGGAAAACTTTTAAAATTGGCGGAAAGAGATATACCTGTTTATGCCGGATGCAAACAGCCAATAATAAATAGGGAGGACGATTTGCAAATTCCATGCCAGTATTCCAAAGATATGGATGATTTTACATATAATAAAGAGATTCATGCAGTAGATTACATTATAAATACAGTTATGGAGAGGATTTTAGCATGAAAAGCATATGTGTCGTTGGTAGTTTGAACATGGATCTGGTAGCTACTGTTGAACGTTTTCCAAGACCTGGAGAAACCGTTACAGGAAAAGAATTCGGAACTTATACAGGGGGTAAAGGAGCCAATCAGGCTGTAGCTTCAGGCAGGCTGGGAGCAAACGTAAGAATGGTTGGTAAAGTTGGAGATGATTTTTATGGCAAAAAATATCTAGAGGTGCTTAAAAACAATGGCGTGAAAATAGACGGCATAGATATTGAACCCGGCACTTCTACAGGAGTTGCAGTAATAGAAGTAGATAGTTCAGGCGCAAACCATATTGTTGTTATTCCAGGCGCAAATGGCAAGGTGGATACTGAATTTATCAACCGCAAACTCAACTACATCCTTGAGAGTGATATATTCCTGTTTCAGCTGGAGATACCCCTTGAAACAGTTGTGTTTTGTATGAAGAAAGTGCAAGAAACTCAAAAAACATTGAGACAAAACAAGAAGATAATAATACTTGATCCCGCTCCTGCTGTTCCTTTAGAGGATGAAGTTCTTGAGTATGTTGACTATATTACTCCAAATGAAACGGAAATTGAAGTTTTGACAGGGGGTAAGATTGATACCGAAGAGGATATTAAGAAAGCATCATTCAAACTCCTGGACAGAGGAGTTAAAACTGTCATTGCTAAAGCAGGAGAAAAAGGTGCATTTATTGTTGAAAGAGAACGGTTTGTTCATGTTCCTGCACCTAAAGTGAATGTTGTAGATACTACAGCAGCAGGGGATTCGTTTAACGCCGGCTTGGCTTTTGCGTTATCTCAAAACAGAGAGTTAGTAGATTGTGTAAAATTTGCAAATATAGTCGCATCCCTTGCTGTCACAGCAAAAGGAGCACAGGAAGCCATGCCAAATATGGAGCAGGTAGAGGCTTTTATGGATAGGATATAAAGTTGGAAGTACTTCAATTATATTGTATCCTTTACCCAATCCTTAGTATTTTTTGAGCTTCTTCAATCCTTATCTTGCTTGCCGCCTAAATCCATCTATAAAACACGAAAATTATCCAATTTGTATATTCCGGTCATCCTGACATCATTCCGGAATTATCCGGACACCTTGCCAAGTAATTTAATTTTAAAGTAATGAACTATATTTTTCAATTGCTTTGTCGTATTGGGCGCATTTTATTTTTATGAAGAAAATGCTTCCGGTAACTAAATGCTCCAAGTCTTAAGAGCCTGTAAATTCACTTCGTGGCAAAAATGTTACTTCCGGCATTTTCTTCAAAATTTGAAAATGCGCCCCCAAAAAAAATATATTTTGTAATATTGACATATGAGATAAAAACGAATACAATATATTGTGCCGATATTAATAATCAATACTAAATGTAGTAACACTTCAAATTTAAGGGGGAAACATATTTATGAACCTTACTGATAATGCAATTAAAGTCTTGGAAAAAAGATACCTGGCAAAAGATGAAAATGGTAACCTTCTGGAAAATCCTGAAGCCATGTTCAGGAGGGTGGCTAAAACAGTTGCTGAAGCTGACTCAGGCTATGTGGATTCTTCAAAATTAAAAGAAATAGAGGATGAATTTTTCGAAATGATGGCCAATCTTGAATTTCTGCCAAATTCGCCGACACTGATGAATGCCGGAAGACCTCTGGGACAGCTTAGTGCATGTTTTGTCCTTCCTGTAGAAGATACAATGGAAGGTATATTTGAGTCTATAAAAAATGCTGCACTTATACATAAAAGTGGGGGAGGCACAGGGTTTAGTTTTTCAAGGCTTAGGCCTAAAGGGTCATCCGTAAAATCCACTGGAGGTGTTGCAAGTGGACCTGTCAGCTTTATGAAAGTGTTTAATGCCGCTACTGAAGCCGTAAAGCAGGGAGGAACAAGAAGAGGGGCAAACATGGGCATACTAAGGGTAGACCACCCTGACATACGTGAATTTATAACTTGTAAACAAGATAATAAGGATATAACAAACTTTAATATAAGTGTAGGCATAACAGAAAAATTTATGAAAGCTGTTGAGAATAATGAAAAATATGATTTGATAGATCCCAGGACAGGTTTGCCGGTATGCCAGGAGAGTGCAAGAGAAATATTTGATATGATAATCGATAATGCCTGGAATAATGGTGAGCCGGGAATTATATTCCTTGACAGGTTAAATAGGGATAACGTTACGCCGGAATTGGGAGAGATAGAATCTACTAATCCGTGTTTCCATCCGGATACACTAATTTCTACAGCAAATGGGCTAATTTCGGTTAAAGAACTTTATGAGAAATATGGCGATGGTGGAGAATTTGAAATTATAGTAGACAACAGGGTAAAAGGAGATACTGTAATTAGAAATTACAGGGAATATATGATTAATGGCGTTTCCATAAAGAAAGCCAGAGTATTTAAGACAGGTGTGAAGAAAACAGTCAAAGTTATATTAAGTAATGGGCAAGAAATAAAAGTAACTAGGGATCACAGAGTACTAACCCTGGAAGGTTGGAAAGAAGCATGGCAACTTAATGAGAATGATTATGTATTGGTTCAGTCGGGTAAAGGCGGATTCGCTAATAATGATACGATAGGCAAGGATGTGGGATTATTCCTTGGATGGGTAACAGGAGACGGATGGTTGACTTCGGTTGGAGATACAATAGGTGTCGCGTTTGCAGAAGATGAATATTACCTTTGTGAGGAATTAAATGAGATTGCCTACAAGTATGGTGCCGGTGTACGTAAAGCAAGCCAAAGAGAAAACGGTACATGGCAGGTAACATATAAAAGAAAGGATTTTGTTACAAAACTTAGGGATTATGGTTTAAAACAGGTAAAAGCCGCGAGCAAACGCGTTCCCAAAGCTATTTTTACTTCTTCGGAAGAGACTGTAAAGGCATATTTGAATGGTTTATTCAGTGCTGATGGAACGGTTAACTATATTGATGAAAATCACCGTGATATACGATTGTCCTCTGCGTCGGAGCATTTGTTGAAGGATGTCCAGTTGTTATTACTGAATCTAGGCGTATTCAGTTCAATTTATAAGAGGGAAAAGCTAAATCAAAACACGTTTACATATATTGATGCTGAAGGCAATGAGAGGACGTATACGGGAGGAATCTATTACGAACTTATTATCAATGAAGATGATATGTACAATTTCTCTGAAACTATAGGAAACCTCCTACACAAGGAAAAAAACGAGAAACTCAAAAAAGCTGCAAGGCTTTCAAGAAAGAAAACTAAATTTGTATCAAGAGTAGTTGCAGTTGAGGAGGATGAAGAAGTAGAGGTATATGATATTAACGAAAGAGAAACTAATTCTTTGATTGCACAAGGTATTGTAGTCCATAATTGTGGGGAGCAGCCTCTTCTTCCTTTTGAAGCATGTAACCTCGGTTCAATTAACTTAAACCTCATGTTAAAAAAGACTCAGAAAGGATATGAGGTTGATTTTAGCAAATTAAGAAATACCGTAAGGAAAGCAGTGCATTTTCTTGATAATGTGATAGATGTCAATAAATACCCTCTTCCTGAGATTGACAAGATGGCAAAGGGTACCAGGAAAATCGGTCTTGGCATTATGGGTTGGGCTGACATGCTCTGCAGGTTAAACATACCTTATAATTCCCAAAGAGCAATTGACCTTGCAGAAAAGGTTATGGGATTTATTCAGGAAGAATCCAAGAAGGCATCCATGGAGTTGGCGGAGAAAAAAGGAGTATTTCCTTTTTATGATAAGAGCATTTATAAAGATAAAGGTATAAAATTAAGAAATGCCACAACTACAACCATTGCTCCTACCGGCACATTAAGCATTATAGCGGGTGTATCCAGCGGCATAGAACCTATTTTCGCAATATGCTATATAAGGAATGTAATGGATAATGATGAACTTGTGGAAGTTAACCCCATCTTTAAAGAAATAGCGGTTAAAAATGGTTTTTATTCTGATGAATTAATGAAAAGAATAGCAAGGAAAGGGACAATAAAAGGTTTCGCTGAAATCCCTACCCAAATTCAGGACGTTTTTGTTACATCTCACGATATTACTCCTGAATGGCATGTAAAGATGCAGGCGGTATTCCAAAAGTATACCGACAATGCTGTTTCAAAGACAGTCAACCTCAAGCATGAAGCTACCAGGGATGATGTAAGGAAGGTATTTGAACTTGCTTATAAAACCAACTGTAAAGGAGTAACCATTTACCGTGATGGCAGCAGAGATAGTCAGGTGCTGAATATAGGAAGTGTAAAGGGTAAAGAAACGAAAGAAGTACAAGAAGGAAAAGAAGCACAAGAAGCGAAAGAAAGAGATAAAGGTGCTGATAATCCGGAAGGTACAATAATAAAGCACATTGCTCCCAGGGTAAGACCTGATATTACAACCGGCTTCACCGAAAAAGTAAAGATTGGTTGCGGCAATCTTTATATAACGGTAAATTATGATGAATACGGCATATGTGAAGTGTTTACTAACCTGGGTAGAGGAGGAGGATGTCCATCCCAGTCAGAAGCTACCAGTAGGCTTGTATCTATTGCGTTAAGGTCGGGATTGGATGTAAAATCTATAGTTGAACAGCTTAAAGGAATAAGATGTGCAACCACTATAAGACAAAAAGATTTAAAGGTTATGTCCTGCCCGGATGCAATAGGAAGAGTAATTGAAAAGGTAATGCATCTTCAAAATAATGGTAACGGTAAGGAGGAAGAACTTCAAATTCTGTCGAAGTACCAGGATTTTGATGTTGAAAAAGAGTTAAAATATGTTTATTGCCCTGATTGCGGAAAAAAGCTGGAACATGAGGGTGGATGTGTTGTGTGTAGAGATTGTGGTTTCTCAAAGTGTGGATAAATAATTTCATTTAAATACTCAAACCTCCTGTAAGAGAGGAAACATATTGGTATTCCTTTATGTTTCCTCTCTTGTTTTTACTATAGAAGAAAATGTGCCCTAATAGCACAAAGGTAATTGCAATTTAATTAAAATAGTGAGAAAATTTTTGATATTTAAAGATAATCTACTAATTATGGTTATAAAAATGTAATATTGGATTATATACAGAGATGAAGCACGAATTTAAAAGAAAGAGAAAACAAGAGTTATAGAGAGTAGCAAAAAAATATTTTCGCAAAACCGGGTTGGACACGTACAAGATTAGTATTGTATAGTAGACTTGGGGGAGGTAGGTAATCAAGTCATGAACAATACTAATAGAACATTTTCAGGTAGGACATTTAGTCCTGAAGATATAGAAATGATAAAAT
>JABUEW010000165.1 GCA_013314855.1 Bacillota bacterium
AGATATTTATATCCCTTATCGTGCTTGTTGTCCGGCACATCATAACTTGAATCAGGTTCCAATACCCATAAGTACTCCATAACCTCACTCCTATTTTACAATATTTTGACAATATTTTCAATGCAATTTTATCAGAACAAATGTTTTTCAATAATATTTTGAGCACTTCTATCAGTAGTAACGGGTTCCTTTTGTTGCCAATCATTCGCGATTTTTCTCCAGTCAATCTCTCGTTTAATTTCATTTCCAGCGTTGTCTTTTCTACACCATACTTCCCAAAAATCCGGATCATCAGAATGAGGGCGCTTCTCCATCGATAAATCATTCATTCTATATAGCATCAGTATGGATATAATTTTCTAACTCTCTCTTTGACGTCGAAAATGCAATAGAACCATCATTTCGTCTATTAATTTCATCACATACAGAAATCAAAAACCCAATCCCCTTATTTCATCCTCAGTAAATCCGGTAATATAGCTAATCTGCTTGATATCCATACCAATAGCAAGCAGTTTCTTTGCCACTTCTATTTTAGCATTTCTTTCGCCCTCAGCCATACCCTCAGCTCTGCCTTCTATCCTGCCCTGCATTTTCATCTCTTCTCTCATGTTTCGTATCGCTATCTCTAAGGCGTAAACCATTTCATCAACCTCCTTGCTTTCATCAATAATCTTTTCTATTTCTACTTTTTCCTTTGCTGTCATCCCTGATACTGCAATATTTTTAAGCCATACCATAAACAGCCTGAGTTCATCTTCGCTAAGGTCCTTTAGCTTCCGAGTCAGTATCTTTAGCCTCCTGATTATTTCATCGTACCAGGGCTTCTGGTCTATGTAAAATACTGAGCCGATTAAATTGCCCAGTTGTAAAAGTTCTTCTTCATCATACCTTGCCACATCAAATAGCATATACTTAAAGTCAAGCATGTAATCCTCAAATAATTCGTTCCCTGAAAGCAGCTCCTTAAAGCTTGTGCATGCCGTCCATTTGTACTGCCCGTTGTAGATTACACAAGGTATTATTGCCGGGAGAGAAAAACCTTTCCTTGCATGTGCTTTTTCCCCAGTATCTTTTAATATAGCCCGCCATATCTCCACCATGTATTGAAGCAGCCTGTACGGCATTTGATAATCTACGGTGCTTTGCAATTCCACCAGTATATAAAAGAATACTTCTTTTCCGTCAATCCTCGCCCTGTATATCAAATCCGCTTCCTTGCCGTTAAAATCCTGCAGTATGAACGACCTGTTTATTTGCTCCAAGCTGTCCTCGTCAATTCTATGCACCCAATCCTGGCGCACAAAGCTTTTCAAAAGCTGCAAAAATACTTTCTTTACCGATAGAATATACTTATATCCCTTATCGTGCCTGTTGTCCGGCACATCATATTTTGAATCAGGCTCCAATACCCATAAGTACTCCATGACCTCACTCCTATTCTACAGTAATTTGACAATATTTTCAATACAATTATAACCGAACTAATGTTCTGTGTCAAGAAAAACTTGTATATTTTTGTAAAATTTGAATATAAAAAAATAAATATTTATTTAAGAGTTCAACTTAATTATAAATACTGATTACTTAAAGAAAATAACGCGAAAGAAATCGGATACTCACTAAAACTCACTAAATATGAAGTTCCTTTTAAATCAATTGGTATATTCGTAAATTCAATCACTATATTTTACCCAACCCATTTTATGCAATTTATCCTTATTGGCATTATAAATATCTTCTTTCATGTTTATGCATAACAATTTTCTTGGCCTGGTCATAGCTACATACGCTATTTTTAAATGTTTTACTTCTTTTTCATTTATTTTTTCATTCCTTTCGCCATTTAAAAAATTAATAATATAGTTAATACTATCTTTATGATATTTTGTTTCAAGGTATAACGTTGCTGTATGCGTTTCCCCTTTAACTCCATGCACCGTGTCTAGTTCAATCTTTACATCATCATACTCATAAATATTATTGTAATTATTGCTTGCTGCACTCGTATTGACTGAAATTACATTATCACCAGTGGTCATACCGGAAATAAACTTACAAACCTCTTCATTCTTATTAAGTGAAGTTTTAAAAACCTTTTTTAAGAGTTTATCAACAAATGTGGTAAATCCACTTAATATTTCTTCATTATTCTCTAATTTTATTATGCACTTCACAAAAAAATAAGTCATTTTATCGTATATTTCTTTATAATTGTCATTTAAATATTCAAGAAAACCGGTCTTGGAATAATACCTGTTGTTTTCATTTTTACATTCCAATAATCTTAATACTTTTAATATGGCATTAATAAACATATTAAAATATACCTTAATTCCGTATTTTTTAACAATACTGGAATCAATTTTTCTTAAATACTCGGGTAATGAGGGATAATCCTTATTAATATTACTTTTATTATAAGATTTTTTAAATTTGCTGCAATACCTGGTAATGCATAAATCTGGGTGATGTTTCTTTCCAACCATTCCCACCGCTTTAAAAACAGGTTTTTCTTCCTCAAGCAAATTATGTTTTTTTATTAGTTTTGCAAAACATTTCAAAACATTACTTACGTCATCTTTATAGGTGATAATAGTAGGGAGAATATCTTCTTCTCCATAACCTTCCATTTTGTATGGAGTTATTGCCAAGCAATCTGTTACTTTTGCGATATTATTGCTAAACCTTTTGCTATTATTAATCACTATGGGATTACTAGGTTTCCAGACTCCACCCGCCCCTAAGCTATCATAAATTGCTTGATTTGTATCTCCAAAGCATTGATATATAACTTTGCTTTTATCAAATATATTAGACAATATTTCATTTTGTATATTTTTTGTATCCTGCATCTCATCAATAAAGACAAATGCGAACCTGTTATTAAAAAGCGGCCTAAGCAAATCTTTAAATTCTCTTGAATACCTTAACGCCAGTCCATCAGCTTCATTATAGGAAATTATACCTTGTTTTATTAAAGCTTCAATAAGATTCCAGTACTCTTTATATGAATCACTTATATTACTTACATTATATTTTAAAAATTGAGATTCCGTTCCTTCTACATTTATAAGTATCTCTCCCGTTAAATAATCTATTCTTAGGCTTTTTAACATTTCTTCTTTTGCCTTGTTTATTACATCCTGGTTTCCCTCCTTAGTATCTTTATCAAGTTTTGCATATAGATAACCATTTAAATTTTTAACTTTGTACTTCATTCTCCTGAAACATTGAACCAGTTTAAAACCAAATTCTTCTTTTTCCAATACCCTGCACGGCCTAACACCGTAATATTTTATGCTTGCAGGAATTGCCAAATACCTGTCTATAAACGATTGAATTGTACCGACAAAGTTGGGATAGGACAATATGACATTAGCTTCTACTCCTAATTTATCTTTTATCTCATTTATGGCAACATTTGTATGCGTTAAGACACATATTCCCTTATTATCATCCAGCGGTATTTTCCTAGCCAATATAATTAACTTAGCCAATAAAACAGTGGTTTTACCACTCCCCGGGCAAGCAACAACATCTCTGCTATCCATACACTTTATTGCTTCTCTACGTTTATCATCGAATGATTCCCTCAATTTTAGTACTCTTTCGGAGTAAATTATGTCCTCATCGGTTATGATCAAGTTCATCATTTTTGCCCCCTGGTTACATAATCAATAGCGTCAACTATGTATTTCAAATATATATCGTTACGTATATTTTTTATTTCTTCATCACTGAAATTGCTTTCTGACAAAATTTTCGCAAAACACTGGGCAACTACTGCTTTTGAAATACTTTTCCTGATAACAACTTTTTCCGTAATGTTTTTTGCTATTTCAAACATATCCAAATTATTCCATGATTGAATTTCTTCACGAGCTTCTTCCAAGTATTCCGTGCTTTCCTTTATGGTTTGTCCATCTTTTTTATCTAATTTTTCATAGTCTTCAGCCATTTTTATAGCTGCATGTAGTTTAGTTTTTAAGCAGCTACAAGCTATATCGAACTCCAGCGTCCACTGTGGTGATACAAATGCTTTTACATTATCTTTTTCGTACCTTTCTCTTATGCTATCGTGTTTTTCTTTTACTTTTCGAGAATTTTCTATTTCATTGTCAATGAGACATGAGATCTGTTTTTCACCATCAATCTCTTTAACACCATATACTGCTTGATCGCAGTCAGCAACTACTGCTACGGGTAATTTCATCTTCAATTCATCTTTTCTCATAAATATCCTTGCATATCTTAATAACGCTGTACTACCAACGTTAACTATGGAAACCCCGTATTTTGTTAATTTTTTTTCTATTAATTTTGCTATCGCTGGAAAAATTATATTTTCTGCATCTCCTTCTACTATCAACACTCCTTTTGCAAAAAACAGATTCGCCTTTGTGGCATCCAAAAATCTCTCCAGAAAAAGATAATCACCATCTTTTAATTCCGTTGTCCCTTTTCTCAACGGGAACGAGGTGTTTTCGGCAAATATAAACAAGTTGTCTAATTTTACGTGCGATGCCAAATTAATGCTATGCGTCGTCAAAATTATTTGGATGTTAGAATCATCACTATTACAAAGATTCTGCAAATACTCTATGACTCGAAGCTGTGCCTGTGGATGCAAATGTGCTTCTATTTCCTCAATTAAAGCCAATTTTAATCCAGGTTCGGTTTTGTTCCGGAGTAACAATAATTCGGTAGAAATATATAATTGATTATAAGAACCATGACCTGGTTTTGGTTTATTAAGTACTAAATCTAATTTTTCTAAGATTGCCTTTAGTTTTGGATCTGTAATGTTAATATATGATTTCAATATATTATCGTTATCCGAGAATTCATATAAAAATGTATTCAAGATTTTTAATACTTTTTCATCATTACTATCTTCCCTATAATTGAAGTATTCTTTTATTTCTGCATTAGCATTTTTCATAATTCTTACCAGCTCATGTGATTCCTCATCTTTAAACTCCGGGTGTGCGTACAATATTTGTGAAAGCCTGGAATTTCTCCTGGCAGCAAGCTCGATTTCAGCATCTCTTAATGGTTTTAAATATGTAGCACGCAATAACTCTTTTGCCTTACTACTTAATATTTGACCCTCTTCATCCAGACCTGCTCTAATATCATCCACAAAGATTTTATCCTTCCCATCTCTTTTTGCTGAAAATATTAATCTTAGGAAGAATTTCTTTTCATCATCAATGCCAAGCCATTCCAAGAAATCTTTTGCTTCATATTCGTTAAACCCTCTTATAATGCATTCAATTTTCATAAAACGCGAATCTTCATGAAAATCCTCTTTATATATTCTGAAGAATTCTCCACTTTGGGTTGAAAGCACCAACCTGATAGCATCTATAACACACGTTTTACCGGAATCATTCTCACCAATTAAGACATTTAGTCCTTTATTGAATTTAATTGTAATTCCCGGTTCTCCATTTTCTCCTCCACCAAATTTTCTAAAATTGGTTATCCTAATCTCATCTAAAAACATGATTTTATCCCCCCATAAATCCCACACACTAAAGCATTTTAATGTTTTTAGAAATGATATTAGTATTTTGTTTATACAAAATAGTCACATATATTTACATCCATTACCATAGAAATTATATCATTTTTAACTATACATTACAATATATAGCATAAAAATACATAATACTCATATTATTGCAGTAATTATTTATTATGTATCGAGGTTTCCGTTTTTCGGATGCATCCGGAATATCCAATTATCTGAAGGGAGATAATAAAAATGTAGTTCAGCCCGATATCCTGGTTATATGTGATACTGAAAACATTGACGAAAAAGGCAGATACAGGGGGATACCAAGCCTTATATTGGAGGTATTGTCGGAAACTACAAAACATAAAGACATGCTTAAAAAACTTGATTTGTACGTCAATAGCGGAATTAATGAGTATTGGATAGTAAATCCCTTTAGCAAAGAAATATATTTATATTACATTCAAAACAAAGTAATTGAAGACTACAAGGTATATAAAAATAAGGAAAAGGCAAAATCAATAATGTTTGAAGGACTTGAAATTCCTTTGGAACAAGCTTTTACGTAAACTTTAGCAAATGAGTTTTTAGATTTCATAAAATAAATCTGATTTAGCAGATTTAGCTCTCACCTCTCCCCTTTTAGTTAATTGGTAGCTGAATATATTCTTATACATTTTAACACTAATATATCTTCTACCGATAGAAGTCAACAACCTAAACCCCTTATTTCATCCTCGGTAAATCCGGTGATATAGCTAATCTGCTTGATATCCATACCAATAGCAAGCAATTTCTTTGCCACTTCTATTTTAGCATTTCTTTCGCCCTCAACCCTACCTTCAGCCTTACCTTCCATCTTGCCTTTTTCAATACCTTCCTTTAAACCTTCAGCTCTGCCTTCTATCCTGCCCTGCATTTTCATCTCTTCCCTCATGTTTCTTATCGCTATCTCCAAGGCGTAGACCATTTCATCAACCTCCCTGCTTTCATCTATTATCTTTTCTATTTCTGCTTTTTCCCTTGCCGTCATCCCTGATACTGCAATATTTTTAAGCCATACCATGAATAGCCTGAGTTCATCTTCGCTAAGGTCCTTTAGCTGCCCTGCCAGTATCTTTAGCCTCCTGATTATCTCATCGTACCATGGCTTCTGGTCTATGTAAAATACTGCGCCGATTAAGTTACCTAGCCGTAAAAGTTCTTCTTCATCATACCTTGCCACATCGAAAATCCTGCAATATGAATGACCTGTTTATCTGCTCCAAGCTGTCCTCTTCGATTCTATGCACCCAATCCTGGCGCACAAAGCTTTTCAAAAGCTGCAAAAATACTTTCTTTACCGATAGTATATACTTATATCCCTTATCGTGCCTGTTGTCCGGCACATCATACTTTGCGTCGGGTTCCAATACCCACAAGTGCTCCATGACCTCACTCCTATTCTACAGTAATTTGACAATATTTTCTATACAAACATATACGAACACTGCATATACCCTCAAAAATTTCTTTCTATCTTAAATTCTGCAATAAACTTTGCAATTCTTTTACAGAAATTTCAGTAAATATGCTTATTTGCTCCATATCCATTCCAGCATTAAGCATATTTTTTGCAACTTCCAATTTACCTTCCAATTTACCTTCCAATTTGCCTTCCAATTTACCTTCCAATTTGCCTTTAAGTTCCATCTCCTTCATTTTTTCACGTAATGCTATCTCCATAGCATACACCATATTATCTACCTCCTCGTTCACTTCTATTATCTTCTCTATTTCTT
>JABUEW010000166.1 GCA_013314855.1 Bacillota bacterium
TTGACTTTTGCAACCTATTGACACAAAGAAAAACTTATTGTATACTAAAAAAGTCACTGAAGGGGAGTAGCTCAATTGGTAGAGTAGCGGTCTCCAAAACCGTCGGCTGCGGGTTCGAGTCCTGTCTCCCCTGCCACATCAATTATCTTGTATAATATATAGTAAATATCGGCAATAGAAGTGCTATCAGTGCAATTATAAATACCATTATTGCACCGATTTTGTTTTTTCTTTTAAAAGTCCATACACTATAGCTTGTTGTATAAATAAATACCCATGCTAGAATAATAAAAATTAATATTGTATTTAATGTTATAATTACTATCATTTACTCCTTTCTGTTGATACAGCCGGATTTGAACGCAATATTAATCCTGGCCTACGTATCTTGAATGAAACATCTACCGAAAATTTTGTATCTTTATATCTATCCAGCCACTTAAATTCCATCCAGTCATTCCATGTTAAAAACTTTATCCTCATATTCTCTCCTAAACTACAAATATCGGTACCGTATTCTTCTGCCGTTTTTTTTAAGAACCTTAGTATACCTTCCCTAAAAAACTTTTCAACCCATTCTTCGAGTATCTTCACATTATCCGGATCCTCATAATTAAGTCCACTTTGAATTGATAAAATATCCCCCTCCAAATCGACTTTAACATAGGCGAGGGGTTTTCCATCTACCATCTGAACTTTTTTAGTAGGATTTCTCCTTTTTTTAACATTCAACACAACAAAACTGTTTTCATCTATAGGGTCAGGTACAGTAATATAAGAGTAATTATATTCACCGGTAACCATCAAGTAATAAGAGGTTTCTTCACCATCCAATTCTCCAACCATTCTAGCTCCATCAAAAACTGCAAGACCCATTATTTCTGTATTTGTATTACCTGTTTGTGGAATATTGCCTGCTGTATAGTCACCAACTAAAGGATACTCTTTGCCTTTTTCTCTATAAGTAGAACCTTCAATTGTTATATTCTGTGAATCTTCAAACTTGCTTACACTGGCAAGTGTTGCTACGGCCTGGCTGCAAAAACACTCTGTTTTCAAATAAAAGTTTATTAAAATGGTATTTGCAGTAAACCCAGTATATCTATAAGCTTGATATATCATTCTATAATATTTTGACGGATTAATTTCCAATATTGGTTGAACGTTTCTTAAGTACTCTTCTGCACTCCCTTTTACTACAACTACAAACATACTTCCTCTAAACTCCTTGCCTCTTATTAAAGCATGTATATATTTTTCTATACCCTCCCTGGCCAATTCTTCAGAAAATACAACGGCTTGCGCATGAGAAAAGTGAATTTGTTTGCTTATATAATTGTTAACCACATTAATACCTGAATATATAGTGGGAGTTTCCACTGTTGTTATTGTTACCGATTTATTTCCTCCTTCTGAACTGTTACCGCCTCCTCCGTCACTTCTTCCACCATTTCCTTCACCGCCTCCTCCAGCTCCTATTGCCTTTGGTACTGCAATCTGCAATGTCATTCTTAAAGGATTTGTTTTCCCTTTATCAAAGCCTACTGCCATTACATAAGCCATATCATCAATTTCACGTCTATCATAACATCCGGATGATAAAAATAAAAATATCAATAATAATAAGGACAGACATATTGTCCTAAAAAACATTTTTTTACTCATGACGCCTTCTTTTTATCCTCTCCTTCAAACCATACTTTTTTATAAACGAAGATATAAGTAATAAAACTAAGGGCAGAGCAAATGTAAAAATCCAAGCAAAACTCCTGAAATACGTAACTTCAAGTTTTATTGCTGTCATAAGATTGGGAGGAAGCAGGCTTAAATTAAATATAATTATGATAACAGGAATAATTAAAGGTCTGTAGTATTCCAGGTCATAAGCCTTTTTGATAAAAAAAACAGCAAAAAAAGTGCTGGATGATAAATACAAAAGTGCTGTTGTGGCCCATACAATTAAAAATATTGATTCGATCCTTTCAAAAAATCTTCCATAACTAAACAGCCGTGAAAGCTGATATACAGGAAGAAAATTTTCAATAGAAATTGGATAGGCATATATCAGTAAATAACTGAATATGCTTATGATTAGTATTAGTGCGGAAATTGCGAAGCCCGTATATCCTGCTTTTTTGAAAATTTTATATGATTTTAAATACGGAAAAATAAAAAAAAGCACTATAATTTCTGAAAACAGTGAAACTTTTGGGATACCTGCTACGAATAGTTCATAAGGGCCAAACCCCAAAAAGGGAGCTAGCCTTGTAAAATTAAAATAATTGGTAACACCTAATAAAATTAATATATAGGAAATAAGAATTATCGGGACTGCAATGGAATTATACCTTACTATGGCTTCCAGCCCCAAATATGCAGCTACTGCCATTCCAACAATGAAAAATAAGCTGACAAAACTTATTGGGGATACCTGTAAGGATATGATTTTCATATTTTCAGTAAATTCTCTTAATATAATAGAAATTACAAATATTAAATATACCGAGAGGACAGTCCCGACAAAAATCTTTCCTGCCCTGCCGGCAATATATTCACCTAAATCTATGAGGTCCATTCCTTCGTAATTTTTATACAATTTTATTATCAGCCAAAGGGCAATAAAAGCTAATATTGCTACATATATAATAAGAATCCCGCCTCCTGTGCCTGCAACTTCAGCTACTATGCGGGGCATATTCAAAAAAACCTGGTTGCATATCACAAGCATTATTAAACTAATAGCTTCCCAGTTGCCGAACACTACCTTATTACTCATTACCATACTCCTTCTTTTATTAACATTACCCTTATTTTTTAACCCATCCCCTGCTGATATGTGGTTGGTTCCTTTCCCTTTTCACATTCAAATAGTCAGGTCTCCATTCTTGTCTCCAAATTGCTTTCCTTAAAATAAAATCAGGATTCTTTTTACTTACTTTAGGTGCAAAAGGCACCATAAAAGGTATACCAAAAGATTTTGCTGCAGCAAGCCATAACCCATTTATAAATAAACCTGTAGCAATACCAAGAAATCCTGCCATTGCTCCAAGTAAAATAAAGACAAATCTGGATACCCTAATTCCAAAACCCAGAGAAAAACTGGGAACTGCAAAAGACCCTATCCCTGTTACTGCAACTATAATAATCAAAATTGGACTTACTATATTGGCAGCAACAGCAGCTTGTCCAAGTATCAGCGCCCCTATTATTCCAAGGGTTGGCCCTATGGGCCCCGGTACTCTTATACCTGCCTCACGTATTAATTCAAAGGAGACTTCCAGAATAAGTAATTCTATAATGGAAGGAAACGGAACTTTCTCCCGTGAAGCTTCAATGGCAAGCATTAAGTCAGTTGGAATCATTTCATGGTGGTAGTTAGTTATTGCAATATATAAGCCGGGTAAAAGAAGAGTAAAAAACATCCCCAACAGTCTAATTATTCTTAAAAAATTGGCATAAGGATATCTTATATAAGCATCTTCCGGAGATTTAATTAATTCTATTAAATTGGAAGGCATAACCAGTGCAATAGGAGTACCGTTCATTAATATTGCTATCTTCCCTTCGGTAAGAAGCATTGCAACTTTATCAGGCCTTTCCGTGTCAATTATTTGCGGCACATTTAGGAAGGTATTATCTTCCAGATATTGTTCCAGTTCGCCTGAATCCTGAATATAATCAACTTTAATGCTTTTGAGCCTTTTTCTAACTTGATTAACAAGGGCATCATTGGCAATGTCTTTTATATATAATAAACCACAAGGTGTTTTACTTTTTTTACCAACAGTAATATTTTCGACGATTAAATTTTCATTTTTTATAATTTTTCTTATAAGAGCCGTATTAATTCGCAAGACCTCAGTAAAACCTTCTTGTGGTCCTCTTATAATAAGCTCGACATTAGGCCTTTCTACACTTCGGTGTTCCCAGCCCTTAACATCCGCAGTAAAAGCAAGATCAATTCCATCAATAAATATCCCACACCCTCCAAAATTGACCTCATCAATAACACTTTCATATGTCCTTACTACTTTTAGCTGTGTTTGCGGTAGAAGATGATCTTTTATATAATTGCCGATATCTTTTTCATTGCTTTTTATATCAAAGGTTGAAAGAAGCATTAACGGTTTTAATATGGCTTCATTTATTACTTTTTTATCAATCATGCCGTCTATAAAGATTGCAAAAGCTTCTATAGCTTTATCTTTGATTATTACATTAAATTCTCTTATAATAACATCCCCGTTAATAGGAATGCTGTAGACTTTTTTCATATATTCAAGGCTTTTAGATATATCATTGCTTATCTTAACACCTTTATTTGCTTCCCTATCGTTGCCATCACTGTTTTCACTATTATTGCTTTTTCTTTTATTCTTTTTATTTTTCGTTACATTTTCATTCGTATCTTTCTTTGCATTTGACTGCAACTGCTCTTCTTCGGTTTCTTTTAAAATATAGTTCTCTATCTTTTCAGGCTCCTGAAAAATAAGCAAATTTATAATAGCTTTTTTAATATTCAAAAATACTCCCTCCCTAAGGAACTGAAAGGTATGTCCTCAACCTTTCCATTACCCATCTTTACAAGATAAACATCCCATTTTCTTGAACCTAGGGTCATTGCAAATTCCTTGTCAAAAACTGCAAAATCAAATCGGTACTTGCCCTTTACTGAACTCCCGGTATCCATTGCAATAGTATATCCTAATCCTTTAATATAAAATATAGTCCCAAAGGGCCAGTGATTTTTATCAATAGCTACAGATATGCCAGGAATTATCGGCTTGCCTGAATTTGTTATTCCTTTATTGTTTCCACACTCTTCTATACTGGGAGTATAAGCTGTACCTAAAAATTCCCCGATGTATTTCCCCCTGTTTATAGAGTCACTAGAATTAAAACCCTCAAACAACACATAATTCTGTGGCTTTATTCCCACAGAAGCTGCCATCTTTAAAGAATTTTGAAGAGCAATATTGTCTTGTGCCAATTCTTTGTTCTTTCCGGTCAATTCATTATTCTTGGTTATTAACTCTTCATTTTTTTCAGTCAGCTTTTCATTTAGTTTTTTTAGCTCTTCTATCGTTTTTAGAAGTTTTTCGTTTTCATCAACAGTATCAAAATAGCTCCTTTTTAGCATTTCATTTTCATCTTTCAACTTTTCCAACTCAGTATTCAAACGGTTATTTTTAAGTCTAATTTCTTTATTATCAAGTGAAAGCACTTCAATTTCCTTATATGCTTTTTTATATGATTTATATATTACAAAATTGTTTCCACATAACACTATTATAAGAAAAAACAGTAATCCTCCTGACAGGTAAATGCCATTTATATACTTTTTAATCTTCCATCGCCTCCTTAATCCATAATAAACATAAACATAAAAATAATGTAAAAATATTCATTATTACATTATCTTCATATTTCAGTATTTTATACATTAAGCTCTCAAATTGCTTAATGTTTAGTAAAATACGCCCAGATAATCCAAAAAAACATAATATATCTTTACATTCTTTATGCCTTATGCTATAATTAAAAACCGTAGCGGGGTGTAGCTCAGTTTGGTTAGAGTGCTTGCTTGGGGTGCAAGAGGTCGCTGGTTCAAGTCCAGTCACTCCGACCAAAAAATATAGGGTCTCGGGATTCCGAAACCCTATATTTTATTTGTATGTTTATTTGAATCTAGCTCTCACCTCAAAAAGCGTCATACCATTCCATTTATAATCCAATAATATTTTCAATTAAAGATAATAATTCTTTCACTTCATCCAAAGTGGTTTCCGCCATATGGGCTATTCTGAAAGTAATATCCTTCAACTGTCCATAACCGTTAGATATCATATAGCCCCGCTCTCCCAGTTTCTTATTTAATTCTCCAACATTTATGTTTCTAGTATTCCTAATCGTGGTAAGGGTGTTTGAAGCATATTTTTCTTCGGGGAAAAGCTCAAAATATTTTTTTGCCCATTCACGGGTATACTTTGCCATCTCCAAATGACGGGCAAATCTATTTTCCAGTCCTTCAGCCAATATTTTATCAAGCTGGTAATCCAGAGCAAACATATGAGAAATTGAAGGTGTGGATGGATATTGATAATCCTTCTTCTGTATATATTCATAAAGGTCCAAAAGGTCTAAGTATGTACCCCTAAATTTTACCTTTTTTGAAGCTTCCACAGCCTTTGGAGAAAAGGAGCAGATTGCCATCCCTGGAGGAAGGCCCAAACATTTTTGAGTTGAAGTAATACAAATATCGATACCCAGTTTGTCTACTTCAATTTTTGTACCTCCCATTGAGCTTACTGTATCCATACATACAACAACATCTGGGTATTTCTTCCAAACATCCGCCAATTCTTCTACAGGGTTCATTACACCGGTTGATGTTTCATTATGGGTTATGGTAATTAAATCATACTCTCCTTTGGATAAAGCCCTTTCAACCATTTCGGGGGTAGTAGGTTTACCTGGTTCTGAAGAAAATATATCAGCTTCTATGCCATTTGACAAAGCCATTTTATACCATCTATCACCAAAAGCACCTATCGAGAATATTGCAGCTTTTTTTCGGGTACATGACCTTACTGCTCCTTCCATAAGACCGCTTCCGGATGAAGTAGATAAAAGGATTTGATTTTTTGTATACATAACTTTCATCATTTTCTCGGAAATGCTCTTCTGCAATGCCGACGCTTCTTTTGTCCTATGTCCAATCATAGGGGTAGCCATTTTTTGAAGGACGTCTTCGGTAACTTCAACTGGTCCTGGAATAAATAATCTTTTATGCATTTTTATAACCTCCTAGTAATTAACCTTCACTTTTTGTTAAAATTATAACATAGCGTGCAATAAAAAATATGCTAAGTGTTGTAAACACTTTAATTATAGCATAATAATAATAAATGTAAATATTGCAATTGTCGGAGGGCGCATTTTCTTCCCATGACCCATTATATTCCGGAAACGGTGCTCCAGGCTTCTAGAGCCTGTAAATTCACTTCGGGGCAAATCAAACTCGCAAAATAATTTGAATAAAATTTAATAGCACATCAATGTAATTATTTTGCTCATACAGTTGATTTGCTTATCCCTCGTCGGATTAACA
>JABUEW010000167.1 GCA_013314855.1 Bacillota bacterium
AGAATGAGGCATATATCTAAAGAATGTAATACCATATAATTCATATATATAATTGTTTATATTGTCAATATCTTTTCTTAACATCAAATTTGATAAAATGTCACTATTAGGATAAATGACATTAAGACTAGTGAACAATTCTACTTGATAACCGTTCTGATTTAATATAAGTGGAATAGACGAATTAGAATAGGCTTTCTTAATAAATTCTTGTATAGGAACTGAATTATCATAATATTGTCCTGTTAATATCAATGGAATGGATGGATATGTAGTAGGAAACCCCCCAACAGCATTGCGAAAATATGTAAAACCCTGAAACGTATTAGAATACTCGGGATGTTCATTAATCAGTTCTTGAAAAATATCAGTTTGAAATGTATCTAATACAAGTATTATTACGTTCTTTTCAGAAGAAAAATTGTATTTTGATTCTTCACTAAGAGCATATCTCTTCCACTCAGGCTGTTCGGGCGCCTGATACCACACAACAGCAGTTGAAACAATTTGGATCAGGATAAGTCCTATACTTATTTTCTTAATTAGGTTATAAATAAAATTACTTTTTATAAACGTAAAAGTTACGACAACTAACCATACCGCCGTATCTATAAATCCATAAATCTTATAATTATTCCATGGAATTTCCTTGCCATCCAATACCCCATAATTCCAAACAAGTATATTCCCCTGAAGCCACAACAAAAACGCGAAGGCAAATAATAAAGAAACAGCCTTTCGATGTATGGAAGATTTCAGGGGCAATAATATTGCTGATATTACCAGAATACAAAGCAAGGAAATAGATGCAAACAAATACCAAACATCAGAAAATAAATAAGGAAACTCTAATATGTTAGTAAAATATAAATATGATGGCCCGAAAAACAGGACTGTCAATGAAAACAATGATGCCGCACATAAAGTTGTAATGCATTTTTCCCGAAATTCGATATTCATTATACTTGTCCTTTCTAGTCTTTCAGTTGACTGAAAGTATTTTCTTATTAAAACTATACTTTTCTTTGTAGCAGGTACAATATTCTCTCCGAATCCTTAATTTTAACAAACCGATTTATCGCAAAATGTTTTTTAAATTCATGTTCAAAAACTTCCTGAGTATAATCTGAAAAAATATCTTTTCTTGTTGCCAGAAGTCTTTGCACCTGAGAATCGTTTTTGGGAACGAATTCGACAATAAGAAAATTGCAGAGTTTGTTAAAGAATTCGGCAATTTTAGTCAGCGGCACATTGTTGGAAATCGCCAAATGGTGAATCAGCGCGAGGGCAAAAATCATATCTGCCGGCCCGCGTTGGAGTATCGACATTCTTTCTGTATTTTCCCAGCCGATGCCGGGGCTTGGATTCGTTAAATCGAGAAGAAGCGGGAGAATATTTTGCTCTTTGTTTTTCACGCACGCAAGGTAATTCTTTTCAACGGCAGCCGGGTCTATATCGAAAGCTACAGTCGGTATGCCTCTATCGCTGGCAAGCCTGCTGTATAAACCGATGTTGGCCCCCATATCCCAAACGGACTTCGGTCTAATTATTTCCAAACATTCTATCACAAATTGTTTTTTATGATTAACAGCCTCTTCGGTGTAGTTGGTATCGCTGTAATATTCTCCCCATTCAGTACCTTGCGGTTTCCACTGCAACTTCTTTACGGCAGACTCCAGGTTTTCGATTATAGCCATTAATCCGGTTCGACTGATTTTTTTATTTGCTGAATTAATAGATTTATCTTCGTATTTCTTTTGAGTTGCAGCATGAAGATGAATATGAGATAACAAGGATACATTCAAGCGGGTTTTAAACGGAAGCAACGCACTAGCCAAATCCAAAGGTATCCCGTCTATGTATATCCTTAATAATTGGTTTAAACGGACATCGACATGAGACATCAAAGCAAGCGGTCCCAAGAAGTGCTGGCAAAATTGCTTATAAGCTACCCAGGGTTCTCCCTCACGGTATTTTTCAAATGAAAGCGTATCAATTAATATTGGTTTCCCTTTTCTAAATTGAATATTGTAAGCGCTGCTGTCTTTTAATGACATGCCATAATCAAGTGCAATCTTTTGAATCCGCAGGGTAACTAGAGCCGCGTCCTTCAGTTGACTAAAGCACCATTCATAGGGATATGAAATAAAAGGAACGACTTCAGGCTCTATGGTCTTATACGATGTATTTGTATCTTCGTATTGAGCATTGACTTCAATATGAGGCACAATCAATTCATTCTTTACTAGGGTATCGTAAAGTCCCGATTCCATCAAATGTTCATAATGTTCCCTATAAACCAGGTTTATCTGGCGATAAATCTTTCCATCATAACAGAAAAGAAAGCCGCTTGGGTCCCGGAATGAAGATGGTATTCTCCTGTTATTATTTTTCTGTATCACATGGTTCACTCCAAAAAACCAGATTGTTCTATTTTGACCTTTTAAAAACATCCTTTATTTTATTCCAATACTTTTTAATCACAAAAGGCACAGCTAGTAGGCTAGCTAATATTGCTTGCAAAACGTAACTGCCAGAACTGGGATCAATATAAGCATGAGCAGGTAATGGCAAAATGGTAAATATAAAAAGTAAAATAACGGTTGATCTTATGCATTTCTTTTTTGTCATTTCAACACAACCCTTCTTAATTTTCTAATATCAGCAAAGTCGCCCTGTTTTTTGAAACAGGCGTAGCTCAAGCTACAATATTTATTACATAACTGATTATGCTTCATATGATTAACGAGTCTATTCCTGTAAACCTGCGTTCTTAAAAAAAGCAACTTCAACTTTCGATCTGTGAAGTTGAGTTATAGAGCAATTGGTTTCTCCTCCACAAAAAATACTTTTAAATATTCATTTGCAATTTTAGACCAACAATAAGCATCAATATATAATTTGTTCTTTTCTTTTAAATTTTGTAATAATAAAGGACTAGAAAGTACACTTGCAATGCCAACCGCCAATACGGAGGGAAATGTATTTTCTACTTGGTATGTTAGACTAGATATATCCTTAAATATCTCTTGACGTGTTACGATTAACGGTCTTTTAGCGGCAATAGCTATATGAGCTGAACCACTTGCGCCTTCATTACTATAATGATAAGGTAAAACTATAAGATCACAGGCATGAAGATAAGAAACAGTCTTCTCTATATCTAAAAAATGAGTATTAATCGTAACATGCTCTCGTAATTTCAAGTTATTAATTAGATCATTACATTTCTTTAAATAATTTTCTGAATCATCAGATGGGTATAAAGCATTCATGCCTAATAGGCCAATGTTAGGAAATAAATCACGGAGTATTTGAACAGCTTCAATTAGCTCACAAACACCTTTATGTGGCCTAAGAAAACCAAAAGTACCAATCAAAGGTGATCGGTATAAACCAAGCCTATTTTTTACATCTAGAGATAATTCATCCGGAATATCTAAAACGCCATGAGGAATGTGTATTAGATTTTTAATTCCTAACTTCTTAAGCCTTTTTATTTCATCAGCACTATGAATAATTAGCTTAGCCCCAAGACTTACCATCTTGTTCAAACTTTTTATTTCCATAATTTTAGTATTATGTAAAGTAACACTAACTTCAATTCCGGCATTAGTTGCACTGCCTACAATATTAATAAGGGATTCTTCATTGAAAAAGCCAGCATGATATTGAATATTTAGCTTATTTACGCCATTGACCTTGCAATTATAAATTACATCACATGCCTGAATATTACCATGTCGCCATATTTCTTTAACGTTTATAGAAGAAGAGACATCATGCCCACGGGTATCAGAACGAACCGACTCATCGGTTATATTCGAAAGAATTAGGCAGTCATAATTATATTTGCTTAATGCTTCAACAAGATATTTTGAATACTCAGCAATACCACACCGTATCCCCCATGTTGTTATTATTCCTATCTTTCCTCCCGCCTTTAAAACCAAATGTTCATTTTGAAAGCCAAAATCTCTAGCTTGGTTTTCTTTCTGACAACCACCATACGAATTACTTATTGACAATATATCCTTATTTGTAACCCTATCCTCAGAAGCGTCCCTTAATCTTTTCTTTTCTAATAACTCACCAAGTTTATGGCCTAAAGAGGAAGATATTTTTTCCCATGAATATTGGCTCTCTACGGTTTCGCGGGCGCGCTTTCCAAGCTGGCTTGCCAGAGATTTGTCGCTGAGTACTCTTTCTATTGACTTGAGAAAGTTCTTGACATCTGAAACGATAAAAGCCGGGGGGGAGCCGGTATCAATACCCCGGGCACCTATTTGCGTCGCTACAATCGGCAGGCCGACACTCATGAAATCAAACATTTTTATATTTGTCCCAGAGCCGGAAAACATCGGATTAATCCCAATATCTGCAGCCCATAAATACTTAAGTTTTAGTTCATCAGAAACAAAGCCCGTAAAATGGATGTTTTGACCAGATTTCTTTTTCAGAGCATCTACTTCAACTGCATCTGAAACCCCACCACAGATTACAAAATTCAAATCGGGTAAATAGGGCGCAAGTTGATAACAAATAAATTTAACAGCTTCTATGTTCGGCCCGTAGGCGCTTCCAAGAAATATGGCTATTTTCCCTCGAAGCTTTAAAGAAATTTTGGCCAATTCCTTTTGATCAGGAGTCGGCGGAGTCAATATTGTGGAGAAAACACCATTTGGTACTTCAATAATTTTTTCATCATCTACACCATATATTTGATTGAAATACTGGCAATCTTCCTTTGAACAAGCGAGTATAATATCCGCACGGTGACTCAGTTCATATTCAGTAGTTACCACATGCTTTGCTATCTCAGTTCCGAAGCCCCCATCATCAAGCAACTCCGTTCGAAGCATTCCTTCAAAATTATGAGAATCATATACTATCAGTTGCTTTGATAAATCAATAGTTTCCCTGACCAGCGGATATACCCACGGGTGAGAAAAGATTACAATATCGGATTTTTTGATGAAGGATTTGGCACCTTCAATAAATTCTGGAGAGAGATGTGCCATTAGCGGGAAAGCCGTATCAATTACTGTTCTTCCCCCAAAAAAGTACTTCCATTTTTCACTCACTTCAAAATGGGCTTTAGACAACGGGATATCAATCTCTTCTAAAGTAGCAGACAATTTATGTTGCCTTTTTGACGGCCCGGGCCAGTCATAAGTGCCAATATAAGTCGTTGGGAATCTTTCGCCAAGTCCATGATACAATCCTAATAGGCGTATCCTACCCCCGCCTGTCGGTGGATCAATGGGCTGCATATCTAAAACTGTTACACGAGGCATGAAACAGCACCCTTCATAAAAATTTCTCCAATTAGAAACCTATATCATGATTTCTTGCATATGAGATTACATTTCCTTTTAGCGGTTAACAAAGCTATTCTTTGGAAAAACCTAAAGCGGAGAGCAATTTATGTGACACGTTTTCCCATGTAATGTGCCGAATAGACTTTGATCCACGAATTCCCATATCTTCAGCAATTTCCGGGTGATCATAAAGATATTCCAGCTTAGAACCAATTATTTCCGGATCGGGAGGGCATACAAATCCCGTTTCACCGTCGTGCACGATATAAGCAGGCTCACCTGAATCGGTGCAGGTTATAACCGGTTTGCAACTGCGGAACGCTTCAAGAGTGACAAGCCCAAAGTCTTCCCGTATCGGGATAAAAGGAACTACCAGCGCATTGGCGTATAAATTAACTAAATCTTGATCTGTAACTCTTCCGCAAAAGACAATCCGCTCATCATGTTTTGCAAGCTCGCGAAACGTACCTTCATCCTCACCGGTACCAGAAATTTTCAGCGTTATCGGCCTCTTCACAAAACCCATCGCTTTTATGATCAAGTCGACCCGCTTCCAGCGATGAAGGCGTCCGGGCATAAAAATATACTCATAAGAACCACTCTTAAAACCGTCAAAAGTCAGAGACATATAAAGTACTTCTGAATCAAGACCGTTATATTTCAATAAACGCTTCTTAACTTCATTTCCAATGACAAAAATTTTTCTTGTCCTTGGATATTGAAGCGCAGCGGTGTCCAACTGGTGGATTAATTCCTGCTGTTTATAGAGTTCGATTGTAGGATATGGGTATTCGTACTCGAACATATCGTAGAATACTCTCATCGTATGCACTAGATAACATACATGATTCGGATGTCTGACAAGATAAGTGGGAGCTTTTGTCGATATGACTCCGTCATAACCGGACAGGTCAAGGTCGTAAAAGCGCAGATAAGATTCTTTTATCGCTTCAAAATTTGATTCGTCACTAACGATACTTAACAGATCTGCCTGAACGCCGGCTGAATTGAGCGCACCAACAAGACCTTCATAAAACCGCTCTGCGCCCCCGGTTTCTCCACTAGGGGAACGAACGGCTATGACTGCTACCTTCGGTTTCACGCCTTCCACCCCACCACCGCGTAATCCTGTGGCCCGTAAAATAATTGATTAAACCGCTCAGCCAGTTCAGAGCCGGACAGCCAGTATGATTCGGGGTAAGGGTGCAGATTTAGGACACTGACTCTACATAAGCCCCGGGCTTCAGCAATAAACTTTAGCATTGAACTTGGCAGGGGATTTTTGTGGGTAGGATCTAAGTAAAAATTACAGCTTCCCACCTGAATATTCTCCGGGTTTGGCGTTTCGAAAATAGCAATGCCGCCGGGTTTTAGAACTCTTACAGTTTCATCAAGCAACTGTATTAAAACTTCAAAGGGTAAATGCTCTATGATATGAAAGCCTGTTACAGCTCCAAGACTTTCCCCAGGTAAATCACGAAGATATTGTAGGACATCACTCTGTACTACTTCCAGACCTAGGTTATTACAAAGCGAAACCATTGCCGCATTAATATCGACGCCTCGAGCAATAAATCCCTCTTCTTTCAATAGTTCCAGCCACTCTCCCCGGCCGCAGCCCAAGTCCAGCACAAAACGCTCCTCAGTTCCGGCTTTTGCTTCACGTATGTAAGGAAGATATATTCTTTGGCGTTCCTTTATATCGTCCCGG
>JABUEW010000168.1 GCA_013314855.1 Bacillota bacterium
CAGGCATCCTCGTATCTTCTCCCATCCAGACTGTAACTGTCGGCTCCGGAATCTCACCGGGTCAATTGCCAAGGCAACTCGCGGGCTTTACCGCCGGTAGGGAATTTCACCCTGCCCCGAAGATACAAAAATTGAAATATTCAATTTCCTTTTAAAATTATGCATCAAAAACCATCAGACTGTCAAATATATTTTTGAAACTTTATTGCAAGATGAAAAGAAAAAGATTAAAGAGTCCAGCGGATAGCTATCCCAATATTGTGCTTGCTGTTTCTTGATGTTTTTTATAAAATTTTTTTTGTTTTAAAGGAATTTTAAATTTTATGTCGAAGTGGTATAATAAATAAAAGGTAAGACCAATATACCATTAAACCAATGAAATGTTTTGACAATATAATACTTGTTGGTCTTATCAATATTTTAAATTCATGGAGGTGTATTATGTTAAAAAGACGTTTTATCTTACCGCTCATCCTGCTCATCACCCTAACGCTTATTGTGGCAGGCTGTGCCTCTAAGAAGGGAGATGCAACCGACAACAAGAACAGTGGAAGCAGCAGTGCGACAGTAATCAAATTTGCTCATAATGGACCCAGCATACCGGAGCATCCGATGAATGTTGCCGCAAACAAATTTAAAGAGCTGGTTGAAAAGAATTCAAACGGACAGTTGAAAGTAGAAATATATCCTGCCGGACAGTTGGGTGATGCCCGTACCATAGTAGAAGGCGTACAGATGGGAACCATTGAAATGGGCGATGTAGAAAACGGGCCTATGGGCAGATTTGTTCCCGCTGCTATGCTTTGGGATTTGCCCTACCTGTTTAGGGACCTAGACCATGCCCATAAGGTTTTAGACGGTTCTGTTGGACAGAAGATAGCAAATATGTATCTTGAAAAGGGCATAAGGCTGCTGGCGTATAACGATGGAGGATTTAGATACTTCACCAATAATAAGCGTCCCATTAACACACCCGATGATATGAAGGGCTTGAAAATAAGGGTTATGGAAAGCGAAGTCATGATCGATACTATCAATGCCTTTGGCGCTACAGCCGTTCCCATGGCCTTTGGCGAGGTTTATACGGCTTTGCAGCAGGGTACCGTCGACGGCCAGGAAAACCCGTTGGACCTAATAGACAGCCAGAAGTTTTACGAGGTACAGGACTACCTTTCTTTAAGCGAGCATTTTTACTATCCTAGGCAGTATATAATCTCGGAGAATTTCTATAATGCTCTTTCTTCCGAACTTCAGGGAGTAGTGGCTGACGCTGCTAAAGAAGCATGCAGAGTACAAAGAGAAGAATTGGCCAAATATAGCGCCAATATGCTTGGCAAGCTGAAAGAAGCAGGCATGCAGGTAAATGAGGTGGAAAAGGAGCCCTTCATGCAAATAGCAAAAGAAAAGGTCTATAAGAAATTCTACGGTAAGATTGGCAATGGTGATGAAGCCGCAGGCAAAGCATTGATCGAAGAGGTATTAAATGTCAAATAATTTGCGGGAGGTATAAATACCTCCCGTATCTGTGAAAAAGGAGGGGTGAGATGATACGGCAGAAAAAGGCAGGATTGTATTACGGCATTAACCGAATCTTGCAATATTTTTTGGCGGTTTTGATGATGGTAATAACAGCCCTTACATTCTATCAGGTTGTTATGAGATATGTATTTAAGTCAGCTCCTTTCTGGTCGGAGGAGATGGTTCGATTCCTATTTATTTGGGTCAGTTTTGTTGCGGCAGCCGTCGGAATAAAGGAGCACGTTCATATAGGCATAGATGCCTTAGTGAACATCTTCCCAAAACCCGTACAAAAGGTAGTAAATATTCTGGTCTATTTGGTTATTTCAATTTTTGGCGCGACCCTTGCATACTTTGGATGGCCGGTGGTTGTTATGACCCACAACCAGCCCTCTCCGGCCCTGGGAATTCCTATGAGTTATGTGTATATCTCGGTACCCGTCATGGGTGCAATGATAATTGTTTATTCGCTGTTTGAAGTTATTGCGATGCTTAGAAATGCAAAGGAGGGTTAGGTTTGCTTACGGTTTTGCTTGTAGTATTAGTACTATGCTTTGCTTTTAATGTACCCATAGGCTTTTCACTGGGGATAGCATCTATGGCTTCTCTGATGTATTCCGGCAATCTTTCCTTGAGTCTAATACCCCAGAGAATGGTGGCAGGAGCAAATTCCTTTCCGCTTTTAGCCATACCCTTCTTTATGCTGGCCGGCGCCGTGATGGAAAAAGGCGGCGTGTCAAAAAGGATAGTTCACTTGGCCAGTACACTGGTCGGCCATATAAGAGGGGGGTTGGCAGCAGTATCCATACTTGCGTGCACATTTTTTGCCGCCATATCCGGTTCGACCCCGGCTACCGCTGCTGCTGTAGGAGGTCTAACCATTCCGGAAATGGAAAAGAGAGGCTATGACAGAAGCTATGCTGCCGCCGTTGTAGCGGCTGCCGGCTGTTTGGGCGTTATCATTCCCCCAAGCATTACTATGGTACTTTTCGGCGTTACGGCAAACGTTTCTATAGGAAAGCTTTTGATAGGAGGAATAATTCCCGGGCTGGTTCTTTCGGCCATGCTCATCGGAATGAATTTTATAATGGCTTCAAAGCTGAATTATCCCACCGAGCGCAAGCATTCGATAGGGGAAATATGGAGGGCGTTTGTCGATTCTATATGGGCCCTTTTAATGCCTATCATCATCCTGGGAGGCATAATGACGGGCATATTTACGCCTACCGAATCCGCAGCCATTGCCGTGGTATACGGGCTGATAGTAGGTTTCTTCATCTATCGCGAGCTTACCCTCCATGATCTTGTACCTATATTTTACAAGGCGTCTGTAAGCTCGGCCATGATAATGCTGTTAATAGCCGCTGCCAACCCCTTCGGATGGATAATGACAGCCCAGCAGGTTCCGGCCATGGTATCCAATGCAATACTTTCCATTTCCAATAACCCAAATGTCATCTATGTATTGATACTGGTTCTGTACCTGATACTGGGAACATTTATGGAAACCGCCGCCATAATACTTTTAGTGGTGCCCATTCTGGCTCCCATAGTTCAAAACATGGGTATAAATATGGTGCAGTTCGGCGTTGTTACAGTAATAGCTTTGGCCATAGGCATGGCGACACCTCCCGTTGGAATAGCATTGTTTGCAACCTGCGGAATAGCGGATGTTAAAATGGGCCAGATATCGAAAAAGGTTATTCCGTTCTTGATAACCTTGATTATAGGTATGTTTTTGCTTGCTTTTGTACCGGCCATTACGACTTTCCTGCCGGATTTGCTAATGGGGAAATGAGCTGGCAATAATTTTTTTAAAGGAATGGTATAACCACTAGACAACTATAACGGTACCATAATTAAATAAACTACCAAGGGGGTAATAACATGACATACAAAGTGGCGATGGCTGATACCATCTTCCCGGATTTCAGCATAGAGGAAGAGATATTGAAGGAAATCAATGCAGAACTAATTCTTGCTAAAGACGGCGGCGAGGAAGCGATCCTGGAAATAGCTAAAGACGCCGATGCCCTGGTGACCGTCTATGCGGAAATCACCCGCAACATTATTGAGAAGCTGGAAAAATGCAAGATAATAGTACGATGTGGCATAGGCGTGAATAACATCGACATGCAAGCGGCTTCGGAAAAGAAAATTTATGTGGCAAACGTCCCCGATTACTGTTGGGACGAAGTTTCGGACCATGCCTTGACCCTGGCACTGGCTCTGGAAAGAAAAATTTTCCAGCTTGATAAAGCGGTAAAATCGGGCGAATGGAATCTCAACATTGCAAAACCTATTTTTGGATTAAGGGGGCAGACCTTTGGACTTGTAGGCTTTGGCAACATCCCAAAACAGGCTGCCAGGAAAGCCCAGGCCTTTGGATTTAAAGTAGTGGCGTACGACCCCTTTGTGAGCCAGGAAGTTGCCGATGAGCTTGATGTAAAGATGTTAACGCTGGAAGAGCTTTTAAAGGATTCGGATGTAGTATCCATTCATGCACCGTTGGTAGATGCCACCTATCATATGATAAACAGGGAAACCATAGCATTGATGAAACCCACAGCATACCTCGTAAATACCGCCAGGGGCCCTCTTGTGGATACACAGGCCCTGTATGAGGCGTTAAGAGATAAAAAGATAGCCGGTGCTGCATTGGACGTGTTGGAGGAAGAACCACTCCAAAAGGATAACCCCTTGCTAAGTCTTGAAAATGTAATCCTCACCCCGCATGCGGCCTTTTACAGCGAGGCTTCATCGGACAACTTGAGGAGGCTAGCCTTTACCGAAGTGGTTAGAGCATTGAAGGGCGGTACACCAAAGAACTTCGTCAACAGAAAATACTTTGAGTAAGCAGTGAGCAAAGCTCATTGGAAATAAAAAAATTTAAGGAGGTAACATAAATGTCAGCAACACCTTGGAAAACAGAAAAATGGTTTACAAGTCCCTGGAACTTTGCAGAGGAAGTAACAAAAGACTTTGACTTTGCAAAAAAGATAAAGCTCCATGACGTTACTTTAAGGGACGGAGAACAGCAGGCAGGATTGATATTCAATAAAGACCAAAAAATAGCCATTGCAGAAAAACTGGCAGAGGTGGGCATCCACAGGATCGAAGCTGGAATGCCAGCTGTATCAGATCAAGATGAAGCAGCTATAAAAGAAATAGTAAAAAGAAACCTCGGGCCTGAAGTATTCGCCTTTGCCCGATGCATGAAAGAGGACGTAAAGAGGGCCGCGGATTGTGGAGTAAAGGGTATTGTAGTAGAGATACCCTCCAGTGAGCACATAATAAAATATGCCTACAGATGGCCGCTGGAAAAAGCTATTGAGCTTTCCATCGAAGCCACTCAACTGGCGAAAGAGTTCGGTCTCTATACCGTATTCTTCCCCATTGACATGAGCCGTGCGGAAATGAACTGGGTATTAACCCTCATCGAAAAAGTAGCAACAGAAGGCCATATGGATGCCCTGGCTATCGTAGATACCATGGGTGGTCTTGCTCCATCGGCAATACCCAACCTGATCAGGAAAGTAAAAGAAAGAATAAATAAACCCGTGGAAGTGCATTTCCATGATGATTTCGGCATGGGTGCGGCCAATACCGTGCTTGCGCTGGCAGCCGGAGCCGACGTTGCCCACACCACCATTATGGGTACCGGCGAGAGGGCAGGAAACGCCTCCTATGAAGAAGTAGTCCTGACACTGCTCACAATGTACGGTGTAGACCTTGGACTAGATTACGGTACGATTTTTGAACTAGCAAAATACGTAAAGGATATTTCCGGATTAAATATCAAGCAGAACCAGGGTATCTACGGCGAAAGTGTTTTCGATATCGAATCAGGGATAGTATCAGCATGGTATCAGAACGTTAAGAACGACTATCCCTTGGAAGTTTCACCGTATTTGCCAGAATTGATCGGCCAGAGGGCTCCCAGACTGGTAATGGGCAAACACAGCGGAATGCCGAACGTGGAAGAATGGCTTGAGAAAATAGGCAAAACCGCAACCGAAGTCCAAATGCAGGAGATCGTACAGAAGGTAAAGGAAAAAGCCTATGAGATATCAAGGCTGTTAACCGAAGATGAATTTAAGGAAATCGTAGAAAAAGTTGTGGGCTAGTTTTGTTGAAGGCCATTGGATGATATCTGTCATCAATGGCCTTCCCGCAATAGGTCTTGCCGCCTGCTTGCAAGCCAGTATGATATCAATATCAACCATAAACCATTATGGAAGGCTGTGGGTGGCCTGGTTGCCGCGCCTTTAAAGGCATAGACCAGGCTGTTTGTGGGCTTTTACAATATGTAGGAAAATTGAAGAAATTGTTGAAATAACTTTCTGTTGAATATATACTATTCATGTCAGATTGTTTAACAAAATTTTAACCTTCTTCGTTTTGGGGAGGACTGTGATGTTAAAACCATTGAAGAGAAAAACATTGGCAGAGGAAATCATCCATTCAATCAGGGAATTAATCGCAAACGGGGAACTAAAACCGGGAGATAAATTGCCGGGAGAAAGGGAATTGGCAGAACAGCTTTGCGTTAGCCGCGCTTGTGTCCGGGAAGCCCTTAGGGCATTGGCCCTTGCCGGGGTTTTATCAATAAGACCCGGGGATGGAACCTATTTGAATGAAAACACATCGCAATATTTTAGTGACATCTTGAATACCAAATTGAATTTCATGCTGGAAACCAATGATTTCGTGCAGCTGATCGAGGCGCGAAAAATCATAGAATCACAGCTGGCGAAGCTTGCCGCTAAAAGAGCAACGCAGGAAATGATATCCATCTTGGAGGATTCGGTTATTAAAATGGAAAAGTATTTTGACGATTTAGAAACCTTCATAAGGGAAGATGTCAAATTCCATGTAACCATTTCAGAGGCGGCTGAAAACGAAATTTTGTTTCAAACCCTTTCAACTGTAAGAGAACTATTGACCGATGTTCAAAGAGCGGTATCGCAAATAGAGGGATTAAGACCCAGATCGTTGAAGTATCATAAAAAAATATATGAATGCGTTCGCGATAGAAAATTCGAAGAAGCCGCGAGAGTTATGGATGAACACATATCCGATGTGGAAAGAACATTGTGGGAATATTTGGAAACAAAGAAATGTTAATAAGAACCAAGTGAACCAAGTGAACTATACTTTTAAAAGTATTGATTATAGCTTGCCAAAAAGTTATAATATAGATTGGAGTTGCGGGTATAGCTCAATGGCAGAGCACCGGCTTCCCAAGCCGGCGGTGCGGGTTCGATTCCCGTTACCCGCTCCATATTCGGGGCGATAGCTCAGTTGGGAGAGCGCTACCTTGACATGGTAGAGGT
>JABUEW010000169.1 GCA_013314855.1 Bacillota bacterium
CGATGTTTCGCAGATGGTAGGGCAGGGCTTTGTAAGATTTTTGTTTTATTACTTGTGAAATTAAATAGCTATAAAATTCTATAAGAATTGAAGCTATTTAAAGATAAATCTAATTTATTGAGATAGGAGTGATATTTGCCAATGTATATGAAAATACTTGGGACCGCTGCCGCAGAGGGATTACCTGCTCTTTTTTGCCAATGTGAACTGTTTAAATTAAGGATATAAAGGATTGGTGATTAGCAATTCAAACCCTTCAGGGAGGATATGAATACTGCAAAAATAGGACAGGTATTTTTCCTGTCAAAAACAGGTAGATGAGGGTAATGGCAAGATAATGCATCATCCAAAGGCAGAGGAGGGATAAAAATGGTAGTTCCTGATATTTGGGGTAAGGGGAGCATATTTGCCTTTTCGGGAATTGACGGTAAAAACACATATACAGGTAGTTTAGCAGGAACTCTTTGTGCAGATAAACTTGGAATAATATTTCATACGGACAAAAGAAGGGAGTTAAGCTTTATTATAAAAAATGTAAAGGATATCAAATATGATATTGTTGCATCAGATATAATTAAGCTGCAACTTATAAGCAAATATTTTATTCATGAGGAACAAGAATCTCAAGAAGAACAAGAATCGTTATTACCGTTAATACTGGTCTTTTATTCCCAGGATACCATAGTTGGTATTTCCGGCAAATATGCCAGGCCTGTCGTATACTGTGAAAATGTAAAGGAAGAAGAACTGGAAGATGGTATTATAATTCATTCTACTCCTCCTGAATATACTGTGTTGATAACAGAAGAAAAGGGAAAAGATATACGTTTTTCATTTTCATACAGCAATATTTCAAAGGCTGATGCTATAGAAAAGGCAAAAGAAGGTTTATACCAAGATATTAATGAACTTGTTCGTAGGAAGATGGATTTCTTCAAGAATCTTCCCAAACTCGAAGGGGTGGATAAAAGGCTGGAAAAAACCTTTTATAAGTGTTTTTCGGTTATGAAAACCCAGGTTTATACTCCTGAAGGAATGTTTAAAAGCAGATGGACTACACCTGACAGGCTCCCTCATAAGAAACTATGGTTATGGGATTCGGTTTTCCATTCCTTTGGGAATAGGTATATATGCCCGGAGCTTGCATACGAAACTATTAAAGCTGTTTTTGATACGCAATGGGAAGACGGCTTTATACCGCATATGGCTTCTCCTTTTGAAAGGTCTGATATAACACAACCACCTGTCCTGGCCTGGGGACTATTTAAACTATATGAGGCAACTGGAAATATTGATATTTTACATGAACATTATTCGAAATTGAAAGCATATCTCTTCTGGAACATTAATAACCGCGATAGCAATAGGAATTTTCTTTTTGAATGGAAAATAAATAAAGATAGCGTAGAAAACAGATGTGATGAGAGCGGGATGGACAATTCCATAAGGTTTGATAATGTAGAAGAGATGGATTGTATCGATTTTTCGTGTTTTATGGCAAATGAAGCCATGTGTATGAGAAGGATTGCAGATGCCCTTGAAATGAATGGGGAAAAGGAGTTGTGGGACGATATTTATGCAAAAATAAAGGAGGCTGTAAATGAAAACTTATGGGACGAAGAAGACAAATTCTACTATGACCGGAAAATAAAAGATGGGAATTTCAAAAAGGTAAAGGCAGTATCCGGTTTTTTGCCCTTATTTGCCGGAATATGCGAAAAACAACATTCGGAGCATCTTATAAGGCACCTTACGGATAAGAAACTATTCAGTACGGAATTTCCGGTTCCAAGCATAGCATTTAATGACAAATCTTTTGAAATGGATATGTGGAGGGGTTGTGTCTGGATTAATTATAATTATATGATTGCAGCAGGGTTGAGAGAGTATGGCTATAATGACCTCGCAGATTCGCTTATTAGGAAAACTATTGAAAAAATAGCTTTTTGGTATGAGCATGACGGAAACATATATGAATTCTATGATTGTACAAACAGGTTTTCTCCTTCCAGATTAAACAGAAAAGGGAAATATATAGAACCCTATGATTTTAGGATAAACTACCAGAGCTTAAGAGATTATGGCTGGACCTGCACACTTTTTGTTGCAATGTTAATGGAAAATATATACTTGTTCAAACATACTAATTAGTACTATCGTTTATTAAATTTTTTACGCCAGAAGAGTCTGCGTTTTTTACCCGGCAAGTTCTAAGCCCAAATGGAGGATTTGTTGTCTAAAACGAGATTTCCCCTAACACTTTTTGTTATAATATGAAACGTCAGAAGTAAAGATTGTGAGGCAATAATATGCATATTGCAGTTATAGATGGTCAAGGCGGCGGAATGGGAAAGGCAATGGTAGAAAAGCTCAGATGTGAATTTGGAGAGGCTATTGAAGTAATTGCACTTGGAACAAATGCATTGACGACTGCATTAATGCTCAAAGCTGGTGCCAACGAAGGAGCATCGGGAGAAAACGCTATTGTTTTCAACTCATCAAAAGTGGATGTTATTATGGGACCTGTAGGAATTATTGCTGCAAATTCGATGCTTGGAGAACTGACTCCCCTTATGGCAAAAGCAATTGCCGAAAGCCCGGCAAAGAAAGTATTGATACTGCTTAACAGATGTAATATTCAAATAGCAGGGGTAAGAAGTGAACTTCTTCCCCATTATATAGATGATGCAATAGGTCAAATCAAAGATTTAATTAAGGATGATAAAAATGTGTGAAGCTAATGTTTATCTGATTGACAAACAAGGGAATGAAAAGCTCATACTGGAGTCAGTAGACAAGATTGTGCATGTCGGTGGCGTAATTGAACTTGAGAACATTTTCAGCCAAAGAAAGACTCTCAAGGCGAAAATCAAGGAGATGGCTTTAGTAGAGTACCGTCTTGTTCTTGAGGAAGAGTAAAAAGAATATATCAATAGGTCGGACAATACAAAAACAGATGATTTCGTGCTTCAAGAACTAAACAGAATAGAGGAAGGGATATCAGGATTTAAAAAATGAATGCTATGTCGGAATTCGAGATACTTATAAATGTCCTTGAAAATAAGCATGAACTTGATAGAACCGGTTTAGTCAAACTCTTAACATGTGATGATGTGGTTCCTGTCTATACTGCTGCTGATAGGGTAAGAAAGAAGTTTGTGGGTGATGATGTCCATTTAAGAGGTTTAATAGAATTCAGCAGCTACTGCTGCAGGACTTGTTTCTACTGCGGGCTTAGAGCAGCCAACAATAAAATAAGGAGATTCAGGATGGAGCCTGGGGAGATCATAGAATGTGCAAGACATGCTGCAAACTGCGGGTTGAAAACCATAGTTCTCCAGAGCGGCGAAGACAAGTCCTTTGCAGTAAATGAGTTATGCAAAATAGTCAGTGAAATTAAAGGTATGGATGTAGCTGTAACACTCAGTATTGGCGAACTGTCAAAAGATGAATACGCTACCTTGAGAAAGGCAGGTGCAGACAGGTATCTTCTGCGCATTGAAACCAGCAATGAGCAATTGTATGAGAGGCTTCATCCCGGGATGAGCTATAAAAACAGGGTAAGGTGTCTTTATGATTTAAAAGATCTGGGTTATGAAACAGGCACCGGCTGCCTTATAGGACTGCCGGGTCAGACTCCTGAGATGCTGGCAGATGATCTTTTATTTTTCAAAAGACTGGATGCGGATATGATTGGAATGGGTCCCTTTATTCCATGTAAGATTAATTGATAATTATTATCAATAATTCCCGAAAAATGATGAAATAATGCCTTAGTGTTATAATAGTGCCTGCCATTTATATTGAAAGGGGGCACAATGCATTGAAAAAGGCGGGAAAATCATGTAGCAACTGTAGATATGGTTTACCTGTTTCCGTGGACGGTGATATCTTATGCCGAATAAGAGGAGTTGTTTCTTCCGAATATTGCTGTTCAAAACATAAATTTGATTATCAAATAAAATTGTTCAGGCCAAAGTGTATTGAATGTGAAAATTTTATCCCGGCAGATGATACAAAAGAATGCAGTTTGAGATTGTGTAAATTATTCTCCGTAAGGCAGTATGACGGAAAACAAAAAAATGCTTGTTCCAGATTCATAGCAAAATTATGAAGATAATGTCCATTTGAGTGGTCCGATTCAATTCAGCAATTACGTTTACTCACGTTCTGATATAGATTTCACTATTTTACACTGTAAATATTGACAATAACATTTAAGCATAATATAATTTGTTTAAGTAATTACTTAAACAAATTATTGAGGTGTGCACACAATGGACGAATTCCTGGGAATTTTAAAAGCCCTGGCGGATGAAACACGGCTCAAAATTGTTACTCTGCTTTTAAGCCATGATTTTTGTGTAGGTGCATTGGCAAAGCGGCTTGATATTTCGGAAGCTGCTGTATCCCAGCATCTGCAGGTGTTAAGAAAGGCTGGAGTTGTGAGGGGTGAAAAGCGGGGATACTACACGCATTATTGGGTTGACCGGGAAGTACTGAAAAAGGCAGCTGAAAAGCTATTGGAATTGGCATCCCGAATACCGGATTGTGAAGACGGCTGCCGTAAACATATGCCAGGAGAACATCAATGCTGTAGAAAGGAGGGGCAAAACGATGTGTGACTGCAAATGTCAAAAGCCTGAATTAAAGCCCGCAAGCGGCAAATGCAGCGAGCAGCAAATTAAGGAATTTTACG
The DNA here is from genome assembly GCA_013314855.1 of Bacillota bacterium. Taxonomy (NCBI): domain Bacteria; kingdom Bacillati; phylum Bacillota; species Bacillota bacterium. Next base: position 4,700 of record JABUEW010000169.1, read on the forward strand.
GGGATGAAAAAGAACATCCTTGCGACTGTGAAAATAAATAGCATTATCCTGAGGATAGGAGCAGTTCCTTTTTGCAAGGTGGAAAGGATACTGCTCATTTTTCTGACATTTCAAAGAAGGAGGAAGGTACTTTGAATATATTAGAGGTCAAGGGGTTAACCAAAAACTATGGAGACTTTATGGCAGTCAAAGGTGTCGATTTCTCCATTGAAAAAGGTGAAATTTTCGGATTTTTGGGTCCGAACGGTGCGGGAAAAACCTCAACCATCAACATGCTTACCGGACTTGCAAGACCGACTTCCGGCTCCATAACTCTGTCAGGGGTTGACTGTATAAAAAATATCAAAAAGGCACAGCATATGATCGGTATCGTACCGGATGATAGTAATTTGTATGAAGAGATGAATGGGTTCGATAACCTGACTTTTTGTGCATCCCTGTACGGCATGGAAAAGTCTAAAAGGGAACGACGGGCAAAGGAACTATTGGAACAATTCGGCCTTGCCGATATGGGCAGGAAGCCCTTTAAGGCATATTCCAAAGGGATGAAGCGAAAGCTGACTATTGCTGCGGGGATTATCCATGAACCGGAAATACTCTTTTTAGATGAACCCACCACCGGGATTGACGTAGAAAGTGTAAGGCAGATACGAAAGCTGATTTTAACCTTAAATACCAAAGGGACAACGATTTTCTTAACCACTCATTACATAGAAGAGGCTGAAAGACTCTGTCACCGGATAGGGTTTATTGTTGATGGTAATGTTGTAAAAACGGGGACAGTTGATGAATTGATGATGGAAGTTCAAAAGGAAAACGTTGTACAGTTTACCCTTGAAAAAGGAGCAATGCCTCTAAAGGATGCGTTGATGAGTGTATTTCCCGACTTTATCGTCAATATTATTGACAATCATACGGTTAGAATTCATTCGTCTTCCAAGGTCAACCTGATGCCTTTTATGAAATTCTTTGACGATAATGATGTAATGGTGCATGAGGCTAAAATTATACGGCCTTCCCTGGAAGATGTCTTTGTCAAGGTAACGGGCATTGGCCTTGATAAAATGAAAAAGGAAAAGGAAGGAGGAAAGATGAAATGAAAGCATGGATTGCATTCTGGAATATACTTTTAAAGGATATGAAAAATTATTACCTGAAACCTCCGAACATAAGCTGGGGCATAATATTTTCTATTTCCTGGACGCTTATGTTTTTCTTGAGGTCAAACACTACAATAGATATCCGGGGAATACTGCCCGGAATTATGGCTATGTCAGTTCTCTTTGGAACTACTTCAATGCTGGCGGTAACAATAACCTTTGAACGAAAAAGCAGATCATTTGAACGGCTTTTGCTGGCTCCTATCAATCTGAATCTTCTGATGATGGCAAAGACTACAGGGGCGATTATTTTTGGTGTATTGAATGCTTTTGTACCTGTGGTTTTTGCTTTATTCTGGGTTCAGCTTTCAGGGGTTGACTGGATCATTGTTATACTGAGCGTGCTTTTACTGGCTGTGACGTCAACCTTCCTGGGATTGTTCATTGCCGTATCTGTCAGCGAAGTATTCGAAGCCCAGACATTCTCAAATTTTTTCAGATTTCCGATGCTTTTTTTATGCGGCTTGTTTATTCCTGTTTCACAGTTGCCGGTGTTGTTCAGGCCAATATCATATATAATACCTTTAACTTATGGGGTTGATATACTTAAAGATGCAATAAACCGTGAAGGCCATATACATCCAGCTATAAGCTTTTTGGTTTTAATTGCGTTTGGCCTATTGCTTTTTTCTTTTAGTATAAGGAATGTAAAGCGAAAATGGATTATATAGAAACATGAACATGCACCTTCCGGTGCTTTTTTTTGTTATAAAATAATTGACATATGCCCAAAATAATAATAAAATTTATTATGGGCATAAGCTTATATCAAAATAAATGCCAACTCATTACGAGGGAGAGGAAAATATATGAAGGTTTGTGTTTCATCAA
>JABUEW010000170.1 GCA_013314855.1 Bacillota bacterium
CCTGACTTTTACACCAAACACACAGAAAAATGGCCGCAATCCCTTGCCACAAGCGGGATAGCGGTCTTTTAAATTTGTCCCAAAAATGTAGGGGAAAACCTCATTTTTTAGCTTGAGCTAAAATTTTTTTAATATCTCCCAAGCGAAGCCTTTTATTCGTGAAATCAATTCCCAAAGCTTGACCAATAGCATCCGAAAGCTCGCTTCTGTAATCAAACAAATAAATATTCTCATGCTCATGAGAACAGGAAATCCTGTTCAAACACTCCACAATCTTCTCAGCCGAATAAAGCTTGCCGGTTTTCTTCTGGATAATACGCAAAATAGCAAGAGCAATAAAACAAGTCAAAAAATGAGCATTAATATGATCCTTAAGTGACACATAAACCGGCCGCGTTTCCAGTACTCCCTTAGTAATCCGGAAAGTCTCCTCTATCTCCCATAACCCCCGGTAAGTCTCAATCACTTCCAGATCAGACATATCCAACTCACTAGTCACAATAGCGTAATAACCATCGTACTTCTCTTCTTCAGCTACTTTAGTAAGGTCCAAAACCGGCCGTTCCTTAACCTCAAGAACTTCACCCGTATTCTCATCAAACTTCAAATTCTTCACATACTTGGCCGCTCCGTAAGAAGTGGCCTTCGTATATTTTTGGGGATTAACAACCAGATCATAAGCCTTCTTCAAAGCTTCTTCCCGTTCAGCCTTAGCCTTTAAAGCATATTTTCTGCCCCAAAAAACCACCTGCTTTTCATAAACCGTTTGCTTCTTCTTTTTCCCGCTTGGCAGCGTCACATTAATATCCCGGGCAATAATCCTGCTCTTAATCTTAAAATCCGAATCCTCATCAGCGGGCTTGCCGTCTTTATCTATGTATCCTTCCGCAGCAAGAACATAATCCTTAAAAGCCTTAGTCCCACCCCTGACCGAAAAACTAAAAACATACCCGTTAAAATTCAGACCTTTCTCCTTACCCTGCAAATAAAAAATATTATCTCCCGTAATAATCCCCATATCGGCAACCACAATAATCCTGCCCGTATCATAATTATGCCTGACTTCACCAATAACCGAGCGAAACGTCTCCTTATCCAAAGTATTGCCCGGAAACAACTCATAGTGCAAGGGAATCCCATCCGCATCCATAGCCAGCCCCATCTGCACAATAGGATCGCGGCGTTTCTCCTTGGACACTCCAAGTTTGCGCAGCTCATCCGTTTCCGCGGTCTCAAAATAAAAATTCGTCACATCATAATAAATAGTCTTCGTATTGCGCCCGTATTTTGCAGAGATCTGAGAATTTAAATACCTTTGAAAATCGGTGGCAATCTCCGAAAAATGGGAAAGACTGCGGTAAACATCGGCCAAAGAAAAATCAAAACGCTCAAAATAACGGTCTTTCTCCTCAAAAGCTTTTTTCTTGGAACCGGGAGAAAGCAGCCTGGATACCACAAGCAAAATCATAATAGAATTCGTATTAAACTCAAAATTCTTATGCCTGGACTTATTCTTAAAAAACACATCTAGCCCAAGTTCGTGGTAAATCTTCAGGATTGCGGCATAGCCTAAATTCTTTCTTAAATCGGAACCTAGGGTAAGCTTCTCCTCCATATTGACGGATAAAGTCAGCTTTTTTTGGGAGGATTCCTCCTCGGTCATCTTGCGGGCAACTTCTTTAAAATGGGCAATAGGGTCATCATAAATCTTTTCCAGTTCGTCCAAGTAACCCAGGGACTTAATAGTACGATCAGTAGAAATATTTGTTACCGGATCCCTATATTTCTGAGCGATAACAAGATAAGTTCTGCCTGATTGTTTGCGATACGTTTTTTTCAAATACATGACGGGAACCTCCCAAATCTTAATACCTTTAATTATACCATATTGTGCCAAATTATGCTACAGAAAAATGACGAAAAACAGAAAAAATTTTTCCCTTAAAGCCTTCTGGCCCAAGGGATTCAGGGTTTTTATTTTTTATTGAGGTGTAAAACTCCCGAGGCAAATCCAGCTACCGGAATGGTTTTTGATATTGCGGAGGAAGACTTGGCTTCAATGAAAATTCATCAAATTCAGAGCTGACGCATGAATTTAATTACCCAGGTTAGCCGGAAGTTACCGGTGCCTGTGAGAAAAAAATCATCGCAAAAAAGGACTGAACAGCTTTTTCAGGATATGAGATAATAAGTGTGGGAAAATGTATTAAGGGAGGCCCCACTATGAACCACATGCTCGAATCAGAGCCAGTCCTGCTATGTGGACGGAAGTTTACCTTTCAGGAACTGGAGGACATCCGAGAAACAGTACGGATGTTCCCATCTCTTAGCCGTAAAGAATTAGCATATACAATTTGTGAGCATTTAAAATGGGTTTCCCCCAACGGACGATATAAAGTTGAAGCTTGTGGTCAACTCTTGGAGAAACTTGATGCTCGTGGTGTATTAGAGTTACCGGAGATAAGAAAGTACACACCATCTAAACAACTGGTTATACCCGGAGCACGCACAGAAGCTGAGGCAGAGCTGGTGGGAATTGTATCTGAATTTGAGCCTATCGAAATCGAGGCAGTTCGCAAGTCGGATGATATCCACCTGTGGAATGAATACATCCAGCGCTATCACATTTTGAGATATAAACGTCCGTTTGGAGCTCATCAAAGATATTTTATTGTCTCTAGAGTTCAGGGTGGATATCGGCGGCTGGGATGCCTTTTGTTTGCCGCGTCAGCTTGGGCATTAGCGGACCGCGATCACTGGATCGGCTGGAATGAAGCAGACCGTAGCCAAAGATTGCATCTAATCGTTAATAATACCCGCTTTCTCATTTTTCCCTGGGTGAAGGTGAAGAATCTGGCGAGCAAGGCGCTGTCCTTGGCTGTCAGGCAAGTTTCCATAGATTGGCAGGAACGGTATGGGTTTAGGCCAGTTTTATTGGAAACCTTTGTGGATATCGCCCAATATCAAGGCACTTGCTACAAAGCAGCGAACTGGATGCTGTTGGGAGAAACCTCGGGACGGGGACGAATGGATCGGTATACCCAATATTTATCTTCCACCAAGCATATATACGTGTATCCGCTTCGCCGCGACTTTCGGGCGATTCTATGCGGGGAAAGCAAGGGCGTCCAATGAGCGAAACCATTCAATCAATGGTCGCCGCTCTAACCCGTTCTGAGCGTAGGAGAAAACAGCTGGAACTTAAGGGACAACAGAAAAAACAGGGGAAGCAATATCCTCCCACCTATACGCTTCCGAACCGTAAGAGCAACCTAAAAACAGTGAATGAAGAAAAAGCGGCCATCCAATATGAGACCGAAGAGAAGCTGAAAGTATACGTGCAACTTTTGCCGGGACTGCTTAAGAAATTGGCACAGATTCCTGACCCGCGAAATCCGAAGAAAATCAAACATCAAATGACAGTGATGATGTTCTATGGAATACTGATGTTTCTGTTTCAAATGAAGTCAAGGCGAGAGACAAATCAAGAAATGACAACTCCGCAGTTGCTAAAAAACCTACAAGCCGTTTTTGAAGAATTAACGGAAATGCCGCACCAGGATACCCTGTGCCGCTTATTGGAAAAGATTGAAGTGGATAGAATCGAAAGCCTCTATCTCGATATGCTGAGAAAGTTGATTCGTAGAAAGAAGTTTCGAAACCTGTTGCACCATAAAAAGTATCTCGTGGCTGTGGATGGTACGGAGAAACAGATTATGGACGAATGCTGGGATGAACGTTATCTGCGCCGGAAAATTAAGGGTAAAGACGGCGAATACCAATATTATGCCTATGTTCTGGAAGCGGTTCTGATTTTTACTAATGGCATGGTTCTACCGCTGATAAGTGTATTTTTGGAAAACAATATGGAATTAGAAGCCATCGAAAACGATGAACAATGGAAACAAGACTGTGAATTGAAAGCATTTCATCGCTTGGTCAAGCGGCTGAAAAAGGAGTTTCAGAAACTACCGCTAACCTTACTTTTGGATGGGCTATACGCGAAGGGCCCGGTTATGGAAGTCTGCCGTAAAAACAAGTGGGAATTTATGATCGTGCTCAAAGACAAATCACTCCCGACAGTATGGGAAGAAGCAAAAGGATTAATGCGTCTGGATAGCAAAGGGGAGTGCCGTTATGAGCGAATATGGCAGGGGCGGCGGCAAATATTCCGGTGGGCCAACGGGATCGAGTATGAGTATGGCAAACGCAAAATACTGACAATTCATGTGGTGACGTGCGAGGAAAGCTGGGAAGAAATCGATAAAAAGGGCTGTGTCATAACAAAAACCACTCGTCACGCCTGGATATCCAGCAATCCTATTAACCGCAAGAATATCCATGAACGCTGCAATCTGGCAGCGCGGAAACGCTGGCTTCATGAGAACAATATTTTGAAAGAGAAGCATCAAGGATACCACTATGAACACATTTTTTCACATGATTGGAATGCGATGCGGGGGTATCATTACCTCATGCACATTGCCAGAATGCTAAATGAAATGGTGCTTCATTCAATTTCCCTAATCGACCATGTTAAAGAATTCGGTATTCAGTCATGCATCGAGAAATTTCGCATAGTCATGACTCACAGGGAATTGGATACACAGCGCCTTCGTAGGTTGATAAAATCACACGGCCAATTGCGACTGGTGTATGAAGAAAACTGGAAAACAAGCCCGTCAGCGGCATAACGAACCTACACAAACAAATGGAAACGTTATGCGACGCTACCCGTCTGCCCGTTTGAAGATGCCCGGCATTTTAAAACGTGTATAAGCAGTCTGGAAAGAATGTGTTGCCGCGAATGGACCGGGATTTTCCCTGAAAAATGTATTGGTGAAAAGGTAAAAACTCCAGTTTCAGACATCGCGAGATTTTTAATTATTTTCATGCGTCAGCTCTGCAGCCATATAATCAGGCTGGAGCTTTTTGACGTTTTCATGTATACTAATTAAGTGAGCGTTTTCCAACAAATGCAAATAGAAAGTGGTGCTGGGATGAGTAAACAGGAGATTAAAGAGTGGATTTACACAATACTTATTGCCATAATCCTTGTTGTAATTATCAGGACTTTTGTGCTGGATACCAGGATTGTCCCGACCACGTCCATGGTACCTACGATTATACCGGGGGACAGGTTATTTGTGGAGAAGATAAGTCATCGTATCTCCGGTTTGAATAGAGGGGATGTTATAGTTTTTAAGCCTCCTGCCAGTTCAGGGTTAAAGGAGGATTTAATCAAAAGACTTATTGCCCTTCCCGGCGATACGGTAGAGGTAAAAAACGGCAAATTATATGTAAACGGGGTTCCCAAGGAAGAACCCTACCTGGCGGAAGCAATGAACTATACCTACGAAAAGAAAGAGGTTCCTCCCGGAAAAATATTTGTGCTGGGTGATAACCGAAACCGTTCTTACGATTCGCATGAATGGGGGTTTGCCGACCTGAAAAGCGTTGAAGGCAAAGCGCTCATTACCTACTGGCCTCTCGACCGTGTAAGGTTATGGTGGAAGACGCAGGAATAACTTGCGTCTTTTCTGTTTTTCAAAAATAGCTCCCTATTTGCTATAATAGATTTATTCAGACAAGAGAGGGATGGTATGTTTGTACTGGCAGCGAAATCTTAGGTCCCTTTCCATAGGTGCTTTTATTGCTAATATCTCTTTTACCATGTTTTTGCCTTTCTTCCCGAATATGCTTGTATCAACAGGACTTAAAGATAATATATCGCTTTGGACGGGGATACTGGTATCAGCTTCATTTTTGGCAAGTGGTTTGGTAGCCCCTGTTTGGGGGTCGCTGGCGGACCGCTACGGAAAAAGGATAATGCTGGCCCGGTCAGGGTACGGACTGGTAGTTATAGCTATTCTTATGGCTTTTGCCGGCAATCATTGGCAACTCCTGTTATGTCGAATCTTATACGGTTTTCTGGGAGGTTTTATTCCCACCTCCATCATGTTGACAGTATCCAATACTCCACAGGACAAGATGGGATTTGCTCTGGGGATAATCAATTCTTTTATTGCCATCGGCAGCATCATGGGACCTTTTGTAGGCGGAGCCCTGGTCCAGTATATCGGGATTAAAAACAATATGCTGGCATCTGCCGGGATATTATTTGCAGCAACCACCATTTCCATATTGGGTACTGAGGAAAAAATCCACAAGCAGACAGAAAGAACAACAGTATTTCAAGATTTGCAGCTGGTCTTAAAAAACCGGATGCTGCAGGTGTTTTTTGTGAGTATGGTAGTTTTGCATATTTCCACTTTTATGTTTACGGCGATGCTTCCGCTGCGTGTCAGTGAACTGGCTGTTTCAAAATCCGATCTGACAGCTGGGATAATGTTTTCCCTGACGGGGATAGCCATGGCTTTAGGTTCGGTTTTTATAGGCAGGATTAAAAGCTATAGTTACAACAGTATTCTCCTGGTGGGACTCATCTCGAGCGGGGTTTTGTGTATTT
>JABUEW010000171.1 GCA_013314855.1 Bacillota bacterium
ATCATTTACCTGTTTACTTTTAAGGTCTTTTGATGTTACATTAATAATGTACACAACATTATTAACTTTAATTTGCACAAAATCCTGTAAGAAGATTACAGTTTCACCAACTGTATTGAGGTTATTTTGAATTTGCAATATTTGTATGAATATGAATGAAAAAAACATTGCAGAGAAATAACCTTCAAGCTTCTTAGGATCGCGTGCTTGGACTTTTTCAAAGTTAAGGTGTTGCTTGATATCTCTGAAGAAGGTTTCGATATCCCAACGACAGAGATACTTTTTAACAATACCTTGAGCAGGAGTATCAAGCATATCGGTTATTATGAACCTGGTATTTTCAAGGGTGGCATTATAGCCGTTTTTGACAATTGCCAGCTTAACTTTACCGATACCAGGTAATATAACCGTTATAGCTTTGATATAAAATCCTGTTCCAGGGTAGTACCTGAACTGCTTCTTATTATGAAGCAAACAGATAGTCCTGACATTAAGGTTATGCCTGTTGTTGTACAATACTTTACGGTTATTCTTAATCATACAGACATAAGAATATCCGTATTTCTTAAGCACGCCAAGCAGTGCTTTGGAAGCATACCATGTGTCGAATGTGACGTATTCGGCAGCTAAACCAAATTTGTGGACGAAGTTTATCATATTAATAGCTAACTCGCCTTTTGTGTGGTAAACTTCGCTCTTTTCTTTTGGCATCCATATCCTGAAAGCTACAGGTATCCTAATCCAGCCATTAGACCATAAAAGCACTACAATATGCATTCCCCAAACATACTTCTTGTTAGTATTATCATAGACATAGGTTGTAGGGAAAATGCTTTTGCCAAAGGGCTTTCTGATAATAACATCATCTATTATCAAGTATCCAAGAGAAGCCGTTTGTGACTGTATAGCTTGAATAAATAGAATAATGAAATTGTTATTATTAATAGAAAGCAATGGCAATAGTCTCATTATGGCATCGTGGGATACCCAGCTAAGCTTTTGAGCGATATAAGTTGCAGTAGGATTATTGAAAAGGATTAGTCCTACACATAACGCCACAAACACTATAGTAAGGTTTCCAAGAAACAATCCATTAAAGTTTAGCTTGTATGTTAATTCCAAAATCATATCATGTATACCATGTTTGGAAATAGAAATATCTTCTAAGAAATTATTGGTATTTTTCAAACGAATCCCTGCTAAAATCATATCAAATATCGTTTACATAATATAGCTGTAACTGTTGGAAACCTTATTGCAACAACCTTTTAGACAATATTAGGTTTTCAAAGTCCTGATATATGAAGCTTTTAGCTTGTTTGCGTAAGTACTGTTATATAAATTGGGGAAGGCATCCGGAGCTATTGGACAAGGTGCCGGGATTTACAGGAGAAGTGAGACAAGATGCTTTAGGCAACATTATTGGACGTTTAAATCAAAAAACTAACGGTGAAATTATATGGGGAGTCCTGCAGGAAGATTGGAGTGCGTTGGCAGATTACAGGATACCACCCATTGATGAGGCTTACCGGCAAACCTTTCGGGATACAGTGGCAAAAAGCAAAGAACGGTATGTATTGGCTGTATTGCCTATAAGTCCATTTTCCACTGCTCGCAATCTGCGTATGCTGGAGAACTTCCTGGCCGATGTCTTATTGGAGCCTGAGAATGTTGAAAGTCTGCTTAATATAATAGTGGAGGCTGCCAATAAAATGATTGTGGATGCAGCGCAATGGGAAGCGGATGGTATATGCATATACGATGATTGGGGTACCCAACAAGCCCTGCTGATATCCCCGAAAGTCTGGCGCCAGCTTTTCAAACCCGTTTACAAACGGTTGATTGATATTACCCATGAGCATGGAATGAAATTCTTTATGCATTCCTGCGGGTATATTCATGAGATCATGGAAGATATGATTGAAATAAGTTTGGATGTATTCCAATTGGATCAGCCTGAGTTGCATGGAGTAGAAAAACTGGCTGACAAGTTTGGAGGGAGGGTAACTTTTTGGTGCCCCGTAGATATTCAGAAGATAATGCAGACCGGGGATCGGAGATTGATTGAAGAAACAGCTCGAAAGATGATTCGGGAGCTGGGCAGGTTTGAGGGTGGATTTATTGCCAAGGATTACCCATCCTGGGAGGATATTGATGTATTGCCTGAATGGGCGGGATGGGCCCGGGATGTTTTTCTGAAAGAAGGATTTTACCGGTAATATCTATGTATTTATCTATGTGTGTTAATTGGATTACATTGCTCAGGTATATTTGAATTGAACACAGGAGAACCGTCCCCTTGTGCTGTGTGTTGTGCTAATACCTGCTGGCATCAATTGCAATTACAATTGATGCCAGCAGGTATCTTTTTATTTACAGCACCGTGTTACCATGCGGACCCGGTCAATGGAGAGCGTAAATTTGATTATTTATGCTAAAGAAGTAAAAATCTATCAAGAAATAACAAAATACATCATAGAAATGAGGAGGAATCATGCGGTAATATAAATTCAAATAGGAAGTGGGGTTTTGTTATGAAAGAAACAGCAATAACAAAAGATAATCGAACTACTTTGATGGCAAATAAAAATTCACTATTCAGAAGAATTTGGAATTATAAAGCGTTGTTTTTAATGTTGTTGCCTGGCCTGTGTTTTATCTTGTTATTTAATTATGGCCCCATGTATGGCTTGCAGATTGCCTTTAAGGATTATAACATCGGCGAAGGAATTTGGGGAAGTTCTTGGGTGGGACTGAAACACTTTAAAATGTTCTTTAGCAATGCCAGTGCGCTCAGAGTTTTAAAAAACACATTGCTAATTAGCATATATAGGTTATTATGGGGTTTCCCAGCCCCTATAATTCTTGCTCTACTTATTAATGAAGTAGGAAATAAAGCTTTTAAGAGGGTTGCCCAAACCATTAGTTACCTTCCTCATTTTATCTCCTGGGTTATTGCAGCGGGAATTGTTATTAATGTGCTTTCACCCAGTACCGGAATTATCAATCATTTTCTCAAAGCCATAGGAATACAGCCAATATATTTTATGACGGATACCAGGTGGTTCCGGACAATTTTAGTGGCTTCAGGAATATGGAAGGAAGTTGGCTGGGGATCGGTGGTGTATTTAGCTGCTATATCGAGCATTGAAATAGAACAATACGATGCTGCTATAGTAGATGGTGCTACAAGAATACAGCGAATGCGCTATATTACAATACCTTCAATGCTTCCGCTTATCTCCATCATTCTTATATTATCGATGGGTGGAATTTTGAATGCTGGTTTTGATCAAATTTTCAATATGTATAATCCCATGGTATTTGAAGTATCCGATATCATTGATACCTATGTATACCGGATTGGACTGGTGCAGATGAATTATAGCTTTTCCACGGCAGTAGGATTTTTCAAATCAACGGTAGGGCTTACTTTAATACTCATTGTCCAGTTTATCACCAAGCAGCTGGGTAATTCCGAATATGGTCTATGGTAAAGGGAGTGTTTGGGAATGAATAGACATGATAGTAAAAGTGATCGAATTGTAGTTTTTATTGATTATATATTGCTTATTATTTTAATTCTTATCACCCTATACCCGTTTTGGGATTTAGTAGTATTATCTATCAGTCCGCGCAATGAAGCTCTTAGTTCCGGATTGCGCCTGTTTACTTTAAATCCTGATTTTCAAGCATATAAGCAGGTGTTTGAATCACCGGAAGTATGGCGCAGTTTCTATAACAGTATAATACGGGTAATAGCAGGAACTAGCATCAGTGTATTCTTTACAGCGCTGACAGCCTATCCTTTATCCAAAAAGGATCTACCTCTTAATAAGATAATTACCGGGCTTATCCTTTTCACTATGATGTTCAGTGGCGGGCTTATTCCAGGGTATTTATTAATGAAATCTCTTGGCATTTTGGATACCCTATGGGTTTTGATATTGCCGGGAGCAGTAGGAGCTTATAATATTATAATTATGCGAAATTTCTTGCGCACCCTCCCGGATAGTCTGGAAGAGTCTGCAAAGATTGACGGAGCCAAGGATTTTACTATTTGGTGGCAAATCGTTCTTCCTTTATCTACTCCGGTGCTGGCTACTGTAACTCTGTGGGTGGCGGTAGGGCATTGGAATGCCTACTTTGATGCATTGATTTATATTACTGATCGTTCCAAATATGTGCTGCCTGTGCTGCTGAGACGGATATTGCTGGAAAACCAGATAGAAATGTATCTTCCGGGACAGGCAGATACCAGCGGGGTAATTGTTAAACCTACAGAAGAGACGGTTAAAGCCGCCACCATTGTTATTAGTGCCATCCCCATTATAATGGTGTATCCATTTCTTCAAAAGCATTTTACCAAAGGAATAGTATTGGGTGCGGTAAAGGGTTAGATTTTGTTGTATCTAATGATCCGAATGGATCATCAAATAAAAAAAGAAAATAGGAGGTATAGTTATGAAAAAGTCATGCAAGAGGATTTTAGCATTTGTACTGACATTGCTTCTGATTTCTGTCATGTTTGCCGGATGCGGAGGGCAGGGGACATCATCGGATAAAGTACAACAAACTGATTCTGGTAAAGATACGGGTACCCAATCCAGTAATAAAGGAGAAACTTCTAAAGAGAAAACAAAATTTACATGGGCGACTTGGGTATTAGGCCCAGTAGATAACAACAGCTATGCTGAACAGAAATTAGAGGAAGCCTTTCCGGATGTGAATTTTGAATTCTGGGCCTTTGAAAGAGGTACCTGGATTGACCAGATCAATACTCGGGTAGCAGGGGGAGATATTCCGGATATCATCTATCGAGATAGTCAAGGTGTGGTTGTTGATTACGCAAAACAGGGGATTTTAGCTGAGGTTCCTTATGGATTAGTAAAAGAGCATGCTCCTAATATATACAAGGCCAGTTTGGATTATGGGCAAGAAGTGTGGCTGGCATGCAATGTTGATGGCAAAAATTACGGATTACCCATAATGCAGCCTTCTCAAACTCGACCTTTTACCAACGCTTGGCGAAAGGATTGGCTTAATAATGTTGGAATTACTAAAGTTCCGGAGACCATAGAGGAATTTGAAGATGCTTTTAAAAAATTTGTAAATGAAGATCCGGATGGAAACGGACAAAAGGATACTTATGGATTGTCTTTTAGAGGAAAGGACTTAGGATCTTACTTATTTATGGCTATTATGGGGGCTTATGGGGTATTTCCGGGACAATGGATGCTGCAGCCTGATGGAAGTGTGAAATGGGGAATAACTACCGAAGGAGCCAAACAAGCTTTAATTACTTTGAACCGTTGGTATAAAGAAGGTATAATTGATCCCGAATTCGTAACAACAGATAATGCGATCATCAAGCAAAAGTGGGCTAACGGTAAAATCGGATACATGACCTTTGGAACATGGTATCGATGGATACCCGGAGGGGAATACTATGAAGCATTAAAAGCAGTGAATCCAAATGCGGAGATGGTAATGGGACCGGCACCCAAGGGGCCTGAAGGACGATACGGATATATGAATTGGGGAACCATTACTTCTTCCATCACTTTTGGAAAGCACCTGGAAAAAGAACCTCAGAAGCTGCAGAAAGGTATACAGATTATTGATAGGGTTATGTCCGATAAAGAACTGTATGCCAATATCAAATTCGGAAAAGAAGGAGAGCATTGGTCCAGGAATGCTGAACATAATGGTGTGGAACCTATTCCCCCTTATAATGATCTACAGAAGACAGGAATCATCGGGTCAAATTTCTTTGGAAGCCTTGCAGGCACACCTGAAGTACAATCTTTCTACTCACGAAAAGATGAACCTGAATTATATAAATACGCCATTGCTGGGAATGTTAAAAATGGAAAGGATTATTTTACCTGGATTAGCCTGTTTACCAATCCGGAAGTTAGCAAGCAAGCTCAGGATGCAGGTCCTATATCCATCAAATGGGCCATTGATTTTATTATCGGAGCAAAACCTATCGATCAATTCGATCAATTTGTGAAGGAATGGGAAGCGGCAGGAGGAAAATTGCTTACGGAAGATGCCAATAGGGCATATAAAGAAGGAGCAGTAAGAATTGAAGAAATGAAGAAGCAGTTCAATTAAAACGATTTATTTAATATAATTTAATATAATTGCAGGAAGCAGATGCTATAAGGGAAAGGTGCTATAAGGGGAAGCCTAACCTTTCCTTTATAGCTTTTCTTTATCAAATACTTTATCATATATTTTTTCTAGCTCTTGTGTATAATTTTATGCAATGTTATAATACCTGACTTTGGTATCAGACATTAAAAAATGGTGATAACTTTACAAAAATTGTAAGGCTGTTGCAACTGCAACAGCCCTTTTAAGTATCCGAAAATTCAAGTTATAGTTTATAGTTGAATATCGATTTTATTTGTGACTCTGTCAG
>JABUEW010000172.1 GCA_013314855.1 Bacillota bacterium
CTATAGTTTTCTCGATGACAGTATACCTTTTTAGTTGCTCTTGTGACATCAGATAATTCACCTTACCTTTCATAGTGACATTTTATCAAAATAATTAACAAGGTGACATTATCACAAAATAAACACAAAAAAAAAAAAGGTGACATTATCACAAAATAAACACAAAGTTTATCACAAAAATACTTGCATTTGCATATAATATGAAATATAATATTTGTATATTTGCATAAACGAATATATTGATTAAAGGAGGGAGTAGATGAAAAGCATTGTTGATATATTGAAAGCTCTATCGGATGAAACGCGTTTGAGAATAATAAATCTTTTGTATGTAAAAGAGCTTTGTGTTTGTGATATTGTTAAGACTTTGAATATAACCCAAACAAAAGCCTCAAGACACCTGCAATACCTAAAAAATGCAGGGCTTGTACAGGATAGAAAACATGCACAATGGGTATATTATTCAATAACAGAGAACAAGAATATTAAGTTTCTGGACACTCTGATATATGAAAATATTAGTATGTTGGAACCGTTTAAGTCCGATTTGAACAACCTGAGAGCTTGGCTAAAAAGTAAAAATATTGTATGTGATTAAATGAGAGGAGTTTTAACTATTTCAAGTAGTGTTATTATAAGCAACATTATGTGTATATTGCTGACCAACTTAAACTTCCTATTTTAAAAATTAAAATGTTTGATGACGAAATCATAGTAATTGACAATAAAATTTTTTGGAGGTTGATCAAATGAGTAAACAGAAGGCAGTAAAAGAAAAAACAGGGGGCATAGGTTTTTTTGAGAAATATTTAACTATTTGGGTTGCTTTGTGTATTATAGCAGGGGTTGCAATAGGACAGTTGATTCCGGCGTTTCCCAGCACACTTAGTAAATTTGAATATGCCAACGTGTCCATACCGGTGGCTATCCTGATATGGCTTATGATCTATCCAATGATGCTCAAGATAGATTTCAGAAGCATTGTAAACGCAACAAAGAAGCCAAAGGGCTTGATTGTTACATGTGTTACTAATTGGTTGATAAAGCCCTTTACTATGTATTTAATTGCAGCATTCTTCCTATATGTTATATTTAAGCAGCTGATTCCGGCTGACCTTGCAAAGGAGTATCTTGCAGGAGCGGTCTTGTTAGGAGCAGCACCTTGTACTGCGATGGTATTTGTATGGAGCTATTTGACAAAAGGAGACCCGGCTTACACGCTGGTTCAGGTTGCAGTCAATGACCTTATCATACTGGTGGCATTTACTCCAATCGTAGCATTTTTACTCGGAGTAAGTGGAGTATCAATCCCATGGGACACACTTATACTTTCAGTGGTATTGTTTGTTGTAATACCGCTTACAGCAGGGTTTGTCACACGTAATCTTGTAATTAAAAATAGGGGACTGGATTATTTCAATGAAGTATTTTTAAAGAAGTTTGGCAATATCACAATTATTGGGTTATTACTCACACTGATTATAATATTCTCCTTCCAGGGAGAGATAATATTATCCAACCCTGTTCATATTTTGCTGATAGCAATACCATTGATTATACAGACATTCTTAATTTTCTTCATTGCATACGGATGGGCAAAGTTGTGGAAACTGCCTCATGATATTGCTGCACCTGCCGGTATGATTGGAGCCAGCAACTTCTTTGAGCTTGCTGTTGCAGTCGCAATCTCACTTTTCGGTTTGACATCCGGTGCAGCATTGGCTACGGTTGTAGGTGTACTGGTTGAAGTTCCTGTTATGCTGACACTGGTAAGAATAGCAAATAAAACAAGGCACTGGTTCCCTCAGAATAATGGTAAGCGCCTAATAAAAAGGTGTCTTACATTTTGAACCTCCATATGAGATAATGCTAACAACAAAGTCTTTAGACTTTTTAGAGTTTTTCGACTCTTACCCAAAAGTCTAAAATATTGGAGGTATCCCAAATGGATAAAATCACTAATGTTAAAAATGAATTTCGCTTAAAGCAATGGGCAAAAATCATTCAGTCCTGTCAAGAGAGCAACATGACCGTTGTTGCCTGGTGTGCCCAGAATAATGTGAATATAAAATCATACTATTATTGGCTCCGCAAACTCCGTACCTTAGCGTGTGAGTCCGGACAATTAATGACGAATCATAGTGAACAACAGATTGTACCCTTGACATTCGAGAGGGCAAAGACATCCTCTGAGGCAGCGATAACAATACATCTATCTGATATTTCCATTGATATTAATAATGGAGCATCAAGGACAACCATAGAGGCTGTTCTTTCTAGCTTGAAAAATATATGTTAGGCGATATATCAAGAGCAGAGGATGTATATGTTGTCTGCGGGTACACGGATATGCGCAAGTCTATCGATGGTCTTGCAGCTTATAATAAAAGGGACCTTCGGGATGGATCCATTTGCTCCGAGCCTCTTTTTGTTCTGTGGGAGAAAGTGTGACCGGATAAAGGCACTCTTCTGGGAAGGTGACGGTTTTGTCCTTCTATATAAACGGTTGGAAAGTGGAAGCTTTAAATGGCCACGCACACCGGAGCAGGCAAGACGCCTTTCAAAACGAGAATTTCGATGGCTTATGGAAGGATTGGAGATTGATCAACCAAAGGCAATCCATAATGCTAAAACGGGCGAAATATATTAATAAAAAATCAAAAAAAGTGCTGATTTTACTGGATTTTGTCCATCAAAATTGATATAATAGAATCACAAAAAGATGGGAGAAAAAACAGCTTAATGGACAGTAAAGATGCTTACATAGTTCAACTTGAAAACACAATAAAAAAACTCGAAAAGCAGATAAGCAACCTGACCGAGATGATAATCCTGTTGCGCAAGAAGAAGTTTGGCAGTTCTAGTGAAAAGACTTCCAAGGGACAGATTTTTGGACAGCTTAGCCTTTTTAATGAAGCTGAAATGGAATCATTACCGGATGCCCAGGAACCTGCCGTACAACGAGTTGATGGTTATTACCGCAGAAATCCTAAAACAAAACGTGAAGAGCTTCTTAAGGACCTGCCGGTTGAGGAAATTGAATGTGATGTTCCTGAAGATGAGCGCACCTGTCCCGGATGTAAAACAGAGCTAATACCTATTGGCAAGGAAACAGTTCGTGAAGAACTGGAATTTATACCTGCTCAGCTAAAAGTCATACGTTACACCCGTCTTGCATATGGATGTCCAAAATGCAAGCAGAAAGGTTCACCTTACATTGTAAAGGCATTGACACCTACACCACTGATGAACCATTCTCTTGCGTCTCCAACAACGGTAGCAAATGTTATGTATCAGAAATATGTAAATGGAATGCCACTATACCGTCAGGAGAAAGAATGGGAGCAGATCGGTCTAGCTTTAAGCCGTGCTACGATGGCCAATTGGATCATACGCTGCTCACAGGATTGGCTGAAGCCAGTAGTAGACATCCTGAAACAGGAACTGCTGAAGCGAGACATAATCCATTGCGATGAGACAACGGTTCAAGTACTGAAAGAAAAAGGAAAAGCTCCACAAACAAAGTCCTACATGTGGGTGTACCGTACAGGTATGGATAATGGACCTCCTATTGTTCTTTACGACTACCAGCCGTCCAGGGGTGGCAAAAATGCAGCAGATTATCTGAAAGGATTCCGTGGATATCTGCATACGGACGGATATACAGGGTATGAAAAAGTAGAAGATGTCATTCGATGTTGCTGTTGGGCGCACATACGACGATATTTTGTAGAAGCCATCCCCGATAAGAAGGGAAGGGATGCCCCTTTAACAAATGCAGAGATCGGAAGGAATTATTGCAATAAACTTTTTGAGATAGAAAGAACATTGGCCGAACTTTCTCCCGATGAAAGGAAGATCGAACGCCTCAGACTAGAGAAACCTGTCTTGGAGGATTTTTGGTGCTGGCTTGATTCCGTGACTCCTTTAAAGGGCTCACGTTTAGGCAAAGCGGTAACTTATGCTCTTAACCAAAAACCATATATGGAGAACTATCTTCTTGATGGAAGATGCTCTATTTCAAATAATATCGCCGAGAACAGCATAAGGCCGTTTGGTAGTAGGCAGAAAAAACTGGCTTTTCAGTGACACTCCTAAAGGAGCTGAAGCTAGTGCCATTGTTTACAGTATCATAGAGACTGCAAAAGCAAATAATCTGAACGTATATACATATCTGAATTATCTGCTTCTTTATATGCCGGATATGGACTACAGGAATCAGCCGGAAGTTATGGAGGATATGATGCCTTGGTCTGACCGGGTGCAGCAAGAGTGTAGGAAGTAAAGTATTAAAATTGGCCAGGTAGTCTTAAGCTGTCAGGCTGAATGTACGAAGACACTTTGTTATTAAGCGCTTACGAATAAAGAAGCCAATTAGACATAATTGCCATAATAGTTTAAGGTTTTTTGAGTCACTTTTGGTTAGAATTTTAATATAAAACTCCCGCATTGAGGCGGGAGTTTTATTGGGTTCGCCATAAACAAATTCAGTTATCTGCAGCATGAGTTGCCTTTCTCTTTTTCGGGTGTTTTTTGGGTCTTGCTATTAGTATTTTCGTCCGGTAATTCTTCAATCTCAAAATTACAGCAGCATGAGCTTTTTTTAGCTTTCCTGCTTCCGGTTAAACGATCAAATAACCCCTTTTTCTCATTATCATTTTTCATAAATGCCTTTCTCCTTTCAATTTATATTAATCTATGTAATCATTGTTATTGATATTTCTTAAAGTATCAGGCTCTTACTCAAATACGAAGATATGAAGAAAATTTCAAAAACACGATACAGTCATAGCAAGCATTTCGAAACTCACAATTACCGATTTATGGTATAAATCTTCGTTTATGAGTAAGAGCCTAGTATCATATTGAAAATATACCCACCAATTACAGCTGTAATAAAAATTACTCCTACAATAGCTGCTACTAATTTATTCTTAAATATACTGGCTAACATGCTCATCTCAGGGATAGCCATACCTGCACCGCCAATAATTAATGCAATTACAGCTCCCACGCTCATACCTTTTTGCATCAACGCTACTCCGATTGGTATAGCTGTTTCTGCACGAATATATAGTGGAATACCTATTATCGCTGCAATTGGAATAGCAAATGGATTATTAGGTCCAGCAAATTTTAGTACAAACTCTTGTGGCAGATAGCCGTAGATAACCGCCCCAATCCCAACGCCGATGAGCAAATATATTAAAACAGCCTTAAAATCCTCCCACGCTTTAATAAACGATAGTTTTAGCTTACCCATAAAAGCTTTAGGTACCTCCTCGGTTTCTTTATGTCCACCTCCTTTGATACGAACGTTTTTAACAAGTTTCAAACCTCCTGTTTTTTCCAAAACTATTCCAAAAAGTATAGAACCACCAAACACCACAATAAAATACACTATGGACACTTTCCATCCCATCAATGCTACCAACATCGTTAATATAATTGGATTTAGCAATGGAGATGAGATTACAAATGACATAACAGAACCAAACGTGATTCCGGCTTCTAAAAAGCCCAAGGTCAGTGGAATCGTGGAACAAGCACAGAAAGGTGTCAAAGCTCCAAAAAATGCTCCGATAAAATTACCCCAGATACCTTTACTGGACATCCAGTTTTTAATTTTTTCCTGTGGTATATACATGAGTACTAATGCTACAATTGTACTGATTCCGAGGAATAGTACAGTAAGTTCAACAGTTATTGTGAAAAAGTATTTAAGAGTAGTTGTTACTGAATTCAAGGAAATCATCTCCTTAAAGCACTCCAAAATTTTACATTATTTAGAACTATGTTCTTGTAATAATTCAACAAGCATTTTTAAAGCATTTTCAATATTATAGATCATTTCAGGTTTCATGTTTTTAAATACCTTTTCCAGATATTCTGTATTTTTCTTAATAACTTCTGTTAGTATGTTAATTCCTTTATTGGTAGCTCTAACACAGCAAACCCTTCCATCAATAGGAGAATGTTCCCGTATTACATACCCCTTGCTTTCAAGGCGATCAATAACTCTAGTGGCTCCACTTTTAGTAAAATTTAAAGATGTACCTACTTCTCTGATAGAAAAATCTTTATTTTCGTAAACTCTTTTTAGCGCCATGAATTCGACTAGCGAAAGATCTTTACAATACCCCCCGTTAAAGTCGTGGTTACCAAAAACCCAGGCTATTTCTTGCAGTAAATTGTAAACATTTGATATGTTTTTATTCATCTTATGATTCTTCCTTTATAAATATAGTTGATATCAACAACCATATTTTATACCAAAAGGTTGACGATGTCAACCAATTGATGTAAAGATTTTAATTTATTGTACTGAATTTACAAACAAACATAAGAACAGCAAAATATTAGTAAACAATAGATACAACAGTTTTATTTAAAATGGAAG
>JABUEW010000173.1 GCA_013314855.1 Bacillota bacterium
AAAGAATGAATGACTTTTAGTCCTTCTGGTTTCAGGAATTATTTTTGGTACAATCTTTGATGGGTTTCTGTATATATCCAGTACGGTATCGTATGTGGTTATTGCCATATTATAAGCTTCATCTCTGCCTGTAGCTTTATAGAATTCTTTAAATGCCATGATGGCAAACATTTCACTGAAGACGTATCTTCTTTTTTGCAGCGGCTTGCCATCTCTTGTAACCTGAAAAAACATTCTCCCATCTGAATCAAACCCGTATTTTAACAAAAAGTCATACCCTATTTTTGCAGCATCAATCCACTCCTGTCGCTTTTCAACGACATTATAGAGTTTGGAATAAATCCACGTCCCTCTTCCCTGGAACCATATTGATTTATCAGTATTATAAACTTTCCCTTCCCTGTCAAGGCATGTAAGATATCCCCCATATTCATAATCTAGGGAATTTTTTAACCAAAAAGAGATACAGTTCTGCAGCAAGTATTTTTTGTAGTACTCGTAAAGTTGTTCTACGCGTTTCTTATCCATTTACTACCCCTCCCATATTATTATAATTCTAACTCCTGAAAATCCTATTTTTCAGGCACATCAGCGTACTTAATAGTTAATAGCCCTGCTTCAATAGGTGCAATTGCTTTTCCCTTATCGGCCGTTGGATTTGACATACAATAACACAATAAATCATATCTTGTCTCAGCATTCCCGACCGATCCACATAGTCAACAGCATATACGGTCAACAGTATATTGGCACAACGTTCGCTCATAACCCTTTTTACTCGCAAGCACCATCCGACCGTCCCTCAGAGTCTCCGTCAAAGCCCTCATAATTCCTTCCCAAAATAGCATCTGCCACCGGAGAAAGAGGCATATAAAAGTGGCTCACCTATAACTGCCTCATATACGCCGTTTTTGTTTTAAAAAATTCAAAATATAAATTATCCTTTCACGGAACCTATTGTCATACCTACAACAAAGTATTTTTGCAAGAATGGATATATGACCATTATCGGAATAAGAGCTATTACTACCTTGGCGGAATTCAGAGTCACATCGGAGAGTTTTGACGCCTCTCGAAGCTCTTCAGGCGTCATTGTTTGGGGGCTTAAGGCAGTGGAGAGCTGGTAAAGATAGGTTTGCAGTGGTTGCTTGGAAGTGTTGTTTATATAAAGCAAACCGTCAAAATATGAGTTCCAATGATGTACAAAAGCAAATATCAGCAGGGTCGCAAGGGAAGGCAAGCTCATGGGAATATAAATTCTAAAGAGTATCGTCCATGGATTCGCACCGTCAATTACGGCCGCCTCATTCAGCTCAAACGGCACGTTTTTAAAGAATTTTATCATCAGTAATGTGTTGTATATTGGCAATGCAGTCGGTAGTATAAGCGACCATATAGAGTTAATAAGATTGTAGCTCTTCACAACAAAATACGCAGGAATTAGGCCACCTGAAAACAGCATGTTTATCACTAAAAACCATAAATAAATATTACTGCATTTAAAACGTCCCCTAGGAAGACACAACGGGTATGCTGTCATAACAATCAGAAGCATGTTTAGCGAGATGCCAAGTAGTGTACGCTTAACCGACACACCAAAGGAAGTAAAGAACCTCCCATCGGCTAACAGCTTCTTGTAAGCAGCGATATTAAAACCGGAAGGTATAATCCACACCTTTCCCGCCGACACGTGCGCTTTATTGCTAAAAGATACAATAAGTGTATACCACATTGCATACACACACGCAAAGGCAACAATGATTAAAACTATTGCAATAACTGCTCTCCCCACTGTTATTTTCCGTTTCATTTTCTAAATCCCCTCCTGAGTTTCTGAAATTTCTCACTGCCTAGAATATATGGTAATCGGCAAATTTGACTGCCAACCAATTTGCTAAGATCATAAGTACAAATGAGATAACTGATTTAAAAAGTCCTATAGCTGAGCCTATACCGTAGTTGTAGCTCATCAATCCCACACGATAAACATAGGTGTCTATAATATCACCTGTTGAGTAAACTGTGGGATTATACATATTGAAAATCTGGTCAAAACCGGCATTTAGTATATTACCTAACGACAATGTTGCCATAAGTACAATTATAGGTGCAATACATGGCAGTGTAACATAAATTACCTTCTGCCAGCTGTTGGCTCCATCAATAAAAGATGCCTCATATAGGCAAGGATCTACATTTGTGATAGCCGCTAAATATATAATAGCGCTGAACCCAAATTCTTTGAGCACATGTGTAATAATCATTATTATTGGGAACAATTTCGGTATTCCTAAAAAAAGAATCGGTTCATGCAGACCAAGCATCAAAAGCAATCTGTTTATGATACCGTCCAAGTCAAAGAGGGAGCGCATAATTATGGCAAATATAACCCAGGACACAAAGTGAGGCAAATAGACCGCTGTTTGAATACTCCTTTTCAAGCCTTTATGGAGAATTTCATTGAGCAACAACGCAAAAACGATGGCTGTTAGCATGGTAAATATGATCTTACCGACTGCCATAATCAGAGTGTTACGTATAATCTGAAAGCTATCCGGCATACTAAAAAATACCTTGAAATTTTCCATTCCCACCCACGGAGAGCCAAACCATCCCTTACTTGGTACAAAATCCTGAAACGCAAGAAAAATCCCGAGCCAGGTTGCAGTATTGAACAGAAACACTATTATCGTCCCTGGTAGTACCATCATATGATAATGTATTTGTTCCTTTTTCTTCACATCATTTCCCCTTTTCATGTCATTTCCCCTTATTTGCATTTTATCTAAAGGAGGATGGGCATGATCCTTCTACCTGCCCATCCTTTCATTCTATGTTTGTTTTTATTGCATAATTATTTATTTGCCTGGATTTCTGCTTTCACTTCATCGGTAATTTCCTGCCCTCCTTGGGACAAATACTGCTTTACAAAACTGTCGAAATACTCCTTAATGGTCTTCCCTTCTGTGTCACCCATTATCATCTTAGTATAGGCCTCATGTTCCAACTTTTCAAGGAAGGTACCCTTCTTTTCCATGGTTTTGGTTATGCTGCAGAAATCAGAACGGATAAACTTAGCATTAGACTTAACAAACGCCATCTTACCTTCAATATAACAAACAGCAGTTGCCCAATCATCCAAATTCTCATATGGGTTATCTCTATTAACTACTTTTTTTACAATATCACATACAAAAAGTCTATAATAAGGGTCCCAGCGAGTCGACCTTAACACATCATCACTAGTAATTTTACCTGTTGCATATTGTAATGCAACCTTAGCAGTTTCTAAGCCAGCATCCGCCCTTACAGGGACTATGGTCATAGGAGTATATGCGTTATTCACTACTGACGCTTCCTTAATATCATCCCGATAGTAAGGTTGCCCCATATGATAAGCCAAAGTGTTAAGAGCATAAATGAAATATTCTGGATTCTTTACTTTTTTACTGATTACTCCGATTTGGTAGCCTGCTGGGTTAGGTGCACCACCAATGAAACTTTGATCTGACTCTTTCGGTAATGCATAACCAACCCACCTACTCTTAGAATTATTTACTACCGTATCTTTAAGATACGACCAACCTATCCACCATGGGGCAAAAAACATTCCTGCTTCACCGCTTGTGACTTTTTGCTTAAGTGTAGCCTCATCCCATGTACCAAAATCTTTCGGAATAATACCGTTTTTGTACCATTTGTTTAGAAGTTCAAGAGCGTTTGCTGCTTCAGGCATAAGTGAACCATAAATTACGTTGTTTTCATCCTTAACACGCCATTGCCCAGGTGTTGCTCCATAGTTGGTAAATATAGCTGAAATAGAACCTGTACCTCCTCCTTTGCTGTCATATCTGGGACAAATTACTAATCCTAATGTATCATTTTTGCCATTACCGTCAGGATCATTATTTATAAATGCTTGAGCCATAGTCTCAATATCAGAAATACATTTAGGCTCAGGCATCTTTAACTTTTCCATCCAGTCCTTACGTACCCACAATACTGGAGTACTATCTTCAATAGCAGCTGTTTTTGGTATTCCATATATTTTGCCTTTTTTTGTTACTGCTTTTATATCAACATTATCTGCACTCTCAAAGCAATCCTTAATACCAGGGTCAAGTATATTATTATATAGATCAGTAATATCGGCAAGTAAACCGGCTTTTACAAGCGCATCATACTGTACATATTGTGCCTCGAAATAGTCGGGGATATCTCCAGAAGCAATCGCCATGTTCAACTTCTGGACAAAGGCTTCCCCCGCGGCTGTCCACAGTACCTTGGGAACTAAGCCGGTATACCTTGTAAACAATCTGCTGCGAAGGTTGTCTTCCTCCGTCTGCCCCTCGGGCAGCGTGTACCCTACAGGTGTTTTTAATATTGTTGTATAGGTAAGTGGCGGATCAAATATCCTAACGTAAGGATTCCCCTCAATGGTCTTATATGACGCTTTGTCAACTTCCTTGGAAGTAGATGATTGAGTGGATTGAGTAGATTGAGTGGATGTTGTTATCTGCGGTGTTACAGTCTTGACACAAGCAACCATAGACAACACCATTGAAACAGAAAGAAGAATTACAATAATTCTTTTCATATACAAAACCTCCTAAGATATTTTTAAAGTGCTTGAAAATTACATTTACATTTTATCTCTACGAAATATCTTTGCATATGGACGATTTTGTCGGAAAATTTGTCTTTTATTGCAATTGATTGGTCAATGAACCGTAATCAAACATTATTTTCTTATTTTTGCTCTGTACTCACTGGGAGTCATGCCTGTGCATTTTTTAAAAACCTTGGTAAAATAAAACTGATCCATGAACCCGCTTATTTCTGCTATACGAGAAATTTGTAAATCGCTCTGTGTAAGAATTTTTTTCGCGTATTCTACCTTCAAATCACGAAGATAAACATTGAAAGGCTTACCAATTATATTTTTAAAGCAGCGGCTTAAATAACTCTGACTGAGGTTTGCAATCTTGGAGGCCTCTGTCAGAGTGACATTTTTAGTAAAATTATTATTTAACCAGATTACTAGTTTCTGTATTGAATTTATAACCTCATGGGAATAGGAGCTCAGCTTGCTTTGAGTGGCGATAAACGTACGAAAATGGTTGAGCCAGTCCATCCATTGGTACCAAAACCGTATGCCTGATATGGGGAAGGCGTTTGGAACAGCATCAATAGAAAAAAATCGCTGCCATTGTTTCTGCACACAATAAAACAAATTGTATACGCTGGAGGGTAGAAGGCGTGAGTTCCGGATAGTGTTTAGTATCTGGTTTAACATTGCATCATCGTTTATCCATTGCATGGAGGACAACTGTTCCTCAACCTTCATGTAATCTGGACCACTAAGACAGCTCTTCTCTTCGAGTATGCTTTGTATATCCAAATCATATACATATAAGTGTGGTAAATAGTCATAGAAAAAATCACGAGACATAAATAGCTTTATGGCAATTATAATGTCGGATACAGGTATGCTTCTTATTCCATCGAAGGTTAACAATATGCCCACCTTCTGGTAATATTTCTCCATTTCTAAAAGCTGTGCTTCCTCAACCTTCGTCGGATAGAGTAGTAGATGTGTGTTTTGGCTGACTTGAAAATGATCACTTGCACAAGCAAGCTCCTGCTCGCGAAGTGATAGAGGTGATTCGTTTAATGCTACAATGGCAATGACGTAACTATAATCTGCTTCAGATTGGTGCAGATTAAGCTTATGACGGTTTTGCTGGTTGCTTTTAGCAATGTCAGCTATACGCTGCAATGATAAGGAAACGTCGGGATAATCGAGCTCGGTTTTTACTATATAGTCGACAATGCCAAGACGTAGGGCTTCCTGAATATAGGTAAAATCATTATAGTAGCTTAATACCACGGTGGTAATAAGTGGGCGATACTTGCGGATCCATTTAATAAGCTCTAATCCGTTTTTCTCAGGCATTACTATATCGGTAAATACTATGTCAATTTGCGGATGGATAAGAATTGCTTCAATTGCATTATCCACCCCGTCAGCTTCACCTATAACCTGCATATCATACTTTTCCCAGTTAATACTGTATTTTATTCCAGCTCTGACTAGAGGTTCGTCATCCACAATAAATACGTTTAACATGTTAACTCCTTTATAGAATAGGGATTATTATTTTTTAACCTGTGTATGGTTATAACCACTTGTGTACCGATGCCTGGTGTTGAATCAATGCTCATCTTGGCTTGTTCTCCAAACATTAGCTTCAGAGATGAACTGACATAAGCAAGACCTATGCCCTTACCCGAGTTGGTAGTAGATTTTAACATGTCGTTAAGCTCGTTAAGTTTACTGTCGCTTATGCCCGCGCCATTATCTTGTATGGCTATAATAATATCCTGATTTTGTTCT
>JABUEW010000174.1 GCA_013314855.1 Bacillota bacterium
AACCTCATCCTTCTTCTCCTGATACAACGCCTTAAGTGCCTTCTCCAGGCACATATGGCACATGAACACAGCATAGAAATATCGTCCGCCGGATATCATGTATTTGGCTGTATCTAAATCGTATTCTGCTTGTTTCATCCATTCAGCAGCTTTATCCTTCATTTCTTTTTACCACCTTTTTTGGCTTCTATTTCATTTATTAAATCCATTGTAACAATTCCAGTTGTTTTAGCCATTCAAATTCACCTTAATATCACTTGCACCGGAACTCACAACCATTTACACCGGATGTTCCTGAGAGATTAAGAGTCACGATGCTACAATAAACTTAGATGATTTAATTGTACCATCCAGTAATGCCTAAGTCAATTTAGTGAACGCATGCGGTGTGTTTATTTTATAATAATGTCATCGGCAAAACAATTATAGAGTCAATCCCTTTTATTCAAACCAATCGTATATGTAATGTTAGCAGTCACCTTAATTTAGACTGAACACGCCTGAGGAGTCAAAATAAATCCGACTGAAAATTCTTTTAAACACAACAGTATTTTGTTATAGTTTATGATATAATAGAGAAAAAAGGAGAAAAAAAATGGCTTCTCCAAGACACCGGTCAAGTGAGAAGTCATTAACTTTTAAAATTAACATAAATAGAATACATCATCAATCAAATAATTGCAACAACTGGATAAAGAAAGATTTCGAAAATATCTGCACAGAGCTTGGCGAATGTCCCTTATGTGCTTCTATTCATAGTTTTTCATTTAAAAGGCTGGAATATGTATGGAAATGGGACGTATCAATACCACAGCAGTGGCAGTATGGGGATTGGGAAAGTATAAAGTTGTTTCCGGTGCATGTACCGCTGCCCATAGTAAGATGTGAGGCATGTGGGAAATATTTTAGAGTTGAACCTGAATTTTTGATAAAGGGTACAATTCTTACTGTTCCTGCACTTGTTTTCGTGGTATTTACATATCCATAGCTTCTGCATTGGGTGTAAATACATCATGGTTTGGAGCTGATGCCATGAAAGTGGCCGACCTTTTGACATACTCATATACAGAATCAAACCGTCCTAATTTGCTTCTGATCGATGAAGCACACATTCTCACACCACAGTGTTTAAATGAACTACGATTGCTTACCAATGCCGCTGTAAAGCATGAAGCTGTCATCACCATGATTTTGTTTGGACAACCGTCCCTGGCAACAACTCTCAAGCTTCCTGCTATGATACCGCTTGCACAGAGGATTGGATTGGTACATGGATTACCATGGAGGGCTTGAATGAAGAAGAGACGGGAGAATATATTGACTGGCATATGAAAAACGCCGGCTCAAGCAATGAAGTATTCCCTGCAGCAACTAAAAAAGCAATTTTCAGAAGGTCTCAAGGCATACCGAGAATGATTAACCGTCTTGCCCTTGAGTGCCTGAATGAAGCCTGTATAGAGGGTACAAAAGTGATATCCGAAGAGTTATTTGCCAGGGTATGCAAAAATCTTGGCCCTCACTTGTCAAATTAGGAGGTGGGAGCTTTGAACATAATGATTAACAAGGAATACCTGGATGACCTTGTGTCAAACGCACAGGAAAACATCGGTTTTATATCCACTGCCATTACCATGTATGTCCGTGAAGATGAACTTGCAGGAATACTGGAAGGAAAACTAAATCCTGCGGCGAAGTCACAATGATAATCCCATCCAGGGGTATGGATTGGAATACTGTCAGTGGAACATCTCCCGTCCCCGGAGGCATATCAAAAAACAAATAATCGAGCTTGCCCCAAATTACATCGGTCCAGAACTGTTTTACTGTTCCTGCGATCAGCGGCCCTCTCCATATTACCGGTGCATCGTTCTTTTCCAGCAGCAGGTTGATAGACATGATTTTAATATCGTTATGCGTCCTGGCAGGATATATGCCGAATTCACCGGCATCAGCCCTGTAATTATCAGCACCGAATACCTTGGGGATAGAGGGACCGGTAATATCTGCATCCAGTATACCGATGTCATAGCCTTTCCTCCTCATTACAACACCCAGTAAGGAAGTTACAAGATATTTCCCCACTCCACCCTTGCCGCTCAAAACAGCCACTGTCCTCTTGATATCATTGAGTTCATGCGTTTTGCATATGAAATCCTTAGGATTATGCTTTTCTTCTCCCGGGCATCCGTTATTCCTGTCCTTTTCTGAAGCTTGCTTCATTTTCTCCACTCCTTCATTTAATAAATGATAAATTATTTGTTGATAGCTTTTCTACTATAGTAATTTTCAATAGCACTTCTTAAAGCTTTTACACCAAGATTTGAACAGTGCTTCTTGTTCTCAGGCAGACCGCCTAACGCCTCTACAATATCATCTTCAGTTATTTTCATCGCTTCCTGTATTGTCTTGCCTTTAGCCAGTTCGGTTGTCATGCTGCTTGTCGCTATTGCAGCGGCACATCCAAAAACAAGGAAACTGATATCTTCAATAATTTCGTTCCTTACCTTAATGTATATAGTCAGTGAATCCCCACAACCGGGATCACCGATTGTTCCTTCTCCATCCGCATCATTCATGCTTCCTACGTTTCGGGGACACATGAAATGCTCAATCATCGTATCAGTATACATCTCGTCGTACATAAAGCCCACTTCCTTAATAAATTAATTCGATTGAATACCACTTTCAGCATGCCGCAAAGCCTGTATCATGATGGCACACTCAATTCTTTTCTTTTGAAGCGTACATGCAATTTCATTTGGCTCAAGTATACTCCCGTTTGAATACCATGCGTTTGCATGGCAACCCCCGGCACAAAACAGCTTTGCCCAACAATCCCTGCATTTTTCTTTTGTAAGGATATTATTATTTTTAAAGCTTTGTTTAAGCTTTACATTACTGATCCCTTCAAACACATCCCCCATGATAAATTCTTTTTGGCCTACAAACTGATGGCAGGGATACAAATACCCCTCCGGTGATACAGCCAGATACTCAAATCCTGCTCCACAAGCATTTATTCTTTTATATACACAGGGTCCTTCATACAAGTTCAGGTTGAAGTGATAAAACCGGAAGCTGCTACCTTCTTGCAGGTATTTTAAATAGTCTGCCGCAAACTTTTCATATTCATTGAAAATATCCGGAACATCCTGTTCTTTAATAAACAATTCATCCCCTGCGCCAACAACCGGTTCAACCGAGATTTCCCTGAAGCCAAGGTCTGCCAAAAGCATTATATCTCTGGAAAAGTCCTTGTTCCTGGAAGTGAATGTACCTCGAACAAAATAGCTCTTTCCGTTTCTTCCACCGACAAGCTTTTGTGCAAGAGGCACAATTCTGTCATATGTACCTCTTCCCGCCCTGTCATACCGGATGGAGTCATGGACTTCTTTCCTTCCGTCAATGCTGATTACTACATTATCAATGTATTTATTGATAAAGTTAATTTTTTCTACGTCAAGCAGAGTCCCGTTTGTAGTAATGGTAAAATAGAACTTCTTTCCGGTTTTGTTTTCAAGCTCTCTTCCATAGGCAACAACCTCTTTGACCGTATCAAAGTTCATTAAAGGTTCTCCGCCGAAAAAGTCTATTTCAATATTATGCCTATATCCGGAATTATCCACAAGATAATCCACAGCCTTCAAGGCAATGTCCTTTGTCATTAACCTGCGGCCGCTTTTATAGTCCCCTTTGGAAGCAAAGCAATATTCACAACTTAAGTTGCAGTCATGGGATACATGCAAACACAAAGCTTTTATACCATCGGCACCTTTTTTTGCTAAGACCATTTCCTCAATATTCTGCGGGGTAGAAAAAAGAAGTCCCTGTTCTTTCAAGGATTTTATTTCATCATAAGCTTCCTTTATTTCTTCATAAGAATATCTTGTAAAAGGGGGACATTCCTCGACACCCAGTCCGTCAGCAGAATAAGTGTGTCCCCTTACCTTTTTCTTGAAATTCTTAATTACATCGTTTAACGGAATCAGTTCCTTCATTCCTGAAAGCAACTGGTAGCTTATATCATCAAGCACATGAATGCTGCCACTGTTCCCATCAACCGCAAAATTATAGCCATTCATTGTAAATGTATGAACCATTCATCTCATTTCCTTCTATGTAAAAATCAGATTTGTATTGTATCTCCCGCACATAGGGTAAGACAGCGGTCACCTAGAAAGCGTTTCATCTCACACATCGCCCCAAACCCTGTACAATGCAAAGGAACAACCCTTCGGATATTCATATCCATTATGTACTGGATAGTCATCTGTAGCCGTATGGGACTTACATTTTCAAGATGCATTCCGGCTACCAGAAGTTTGATGCTTTTATCCGGAATAAGCTTCTGTGCATACTTGAGGCTATTGATAACTCCCGGGTGACTGCACCCAAGAAAAACAGCTACTTCATCATCCTCAATATTGCTTTGCCGTCTTTTTCTATCCATAAACACAAACCGTGTTCTGCAAGCATCCCGCGTTTTCTGACTCTGTCATCAGTAAGAATATGTACTTTTAACATTTTTGTATCACTCCAATGTTTTATAAACCAAATAAGTATTATGGGCTTTCGCCCATTTAATATGCCAAAATAATAGCACTCTTTCACCAATCTGTCAATCATTACAAAGCATATAGGCTGCTTATATATAGGGCAAGTGCTCATATATTCACATATCTTCATTGGTATCAAGCTGATATATACCTGGAACATCTATAACTTCATATTTCTGTCCATTATATGTCAAATACCCTTTTGCATACTGCACCGTGGTTCCGGGATAATTTGACGTAGTGACGCTCACTCCTGTGAGATGGCTGAATATGGCACTCTTGCCGACATTGGGATTACCTATGAGAAGAATATTCATTGTTCGTCTACCTCCACAAGAATCCTTGACGCCATTCCATAGCCAACTGCAATTTCAGTATTTCCTACAGCTATTATGACAGGGCCACGTCCAATCAACGCACTCTTTTTTGTTATTTTGCCTCCTACTCTTATACCAAGTGCTTCAAGTCTTCTTAACATTCCGATGCCACCATATATTGATACAATTGTTCCCGACTGTGCATTTCGCATCGAAGTAAGTGCTAACTTTTGCTTTTGCAATTAGATGTCCCCTCCCTCATAATGTTATTGAATATCATTATCAATAAAACGGCTAAAAAATAATGCCTAACAATGAAATTTAAAATTTATATTGTATTATTGAGCAATCGCCCATTAATGACTCCAATAAAAATGTTAATACTGTTTTATGCTTATGTCAATAATATGCCGATTAGTTTTAAAACAATTATTTTCTGCATCTGCTGCAGTATCCATATATTTTCATTGGTTTACCAGTAACCTCAAATCCCTTGTCTTCCAGAACCAGGCTTTTGAATTCTTCAGCAATCTTATCATCTATTTCCTGCACCTGTCCGCATTTTAAGCAAATTAAATGATGGTGAATTGTTTTATCATATATTATCAACTCGTACCGTGCTGGTGAATTTTCCATCGACAATCTTGATACCAGTCCTATCTTTTCAAACAATTCCATAGTACGGTACACAGTCGCCAGTCCTATCCTTTTATTCTTATTTTCTTTTGCAGCAATTAGCTCATAAATACTTTCAGTTTCAAGATGATCTCCCCTGCAATTGTATAGGATCTGAAGGATGGCTTTTCTTTGAGGTGTAATCCTCAAATTGCGTTCCTTAAGCAGCTGATAAGCCTGGTTAAGCAAACCGGTCCACTCCTTTCGCGGTTACATATTTCACTCCCAAAGCAAAAGAAGCAAGCTTCGGAACCTGCTCCCGGGAATAATATGCACGAAATCTCAATATTAGTTTCTATTCCCGTATCATTTGAGCACCACACTTCGGGCATTTGATTGAATAGCAGGGGTTGCCCGGCTGATGGGGTATTCTGGTTTTACAATTCGGGCATATACAGTAGCCGCCCGGACCTGCTCCTGCACTGCTGCCTCCCATTCTTCCTCTGCCTCTGCCGATCCCAGCTCCTCTTCCGGTACCCGGGCCCTGCCCCATGGGGCCTGTTCCATCTCCAAACGGCATAGAATAAACCTCCTTCATCCCAATTACTCATGAGCATGGTCACACTCAGTTTTTTCAACGCCATATCCTCTTCCTGCACCGGGTGTACACAAACTTTCTCCACCTTCAAGCATACCTTTCTCAAGTTTTTCTATTACTTCATCAATGCTTCCATCCACACCCATAA
>JABUEW010000175.1 GCA_013314855.1 Bacillota bacterium
ATTATTTTTTTCTATTTTTTTCTATTATCCCGCTGCCTTTTCATTTCCATCTTTACCTGGAGGTACAAGAAGGATTTTCCCATCTTCAAGCACCACTTTTACCTTGTTTTTTCCTTTCAACCCCAACGCCTCAATGTATTCGTCAGGTATTTGAAGCCGTCCGGCCTTGTCCAGTACTGCCAATTCTTCGTGAGTTCCATTTTCCCCGTTGAATATTACTCCATTCTTCATCTCTTCCAATTCTTCCGCATAAGATTTCTTTCTTATAAACTCACTGCTGGTCCTTCCATCCCGTATTGCCACCACGCGGTCAACCTTGCCGGCAATATTCCTATCATGAGTAACGATAATAACAGTTACACCTAATGTTCTATTCATACTTCGAAAAACATCCAATATTTGACTTGCCGTCTTTGTATCAACAGCTCCTGTGGGTTCATCGGCAAGGAGTATTTTAGGATTGTTAGATAGAGCTATAGCTATAGCCACCCGTTGTTGTTCGCCCCCGGAAAGCTGGCTTAGCTTGTTGTTTTTTCTATGGGATAATCCCACCATTTCAAGTAATTCCAAAGCTTTAGAAGCCCTTTTGCGTTTTCCGCTTAATATAAGAGGTAGTTCAACATTCTCCCTTGCTGTTAAGTATGGAATTAAATTCCTTGCATTATTCTGCCAGACAAATCCTACTGTTTCTCTCCTGTATTTCATAAGCTGACGGTCAGTGAATTTAAGCAAATCTTTACCATCAACTATTAACCTCCCTGCAGAAGGCCTGTCTAGTCCACCCAACATATTAAGCAAGGTAGATTTACCACTTCCACTGTTTCCTATTATTGCCATCAATTCTCCTCTTTCAATAGTCAAATCAAGTCCTTGCAAAGCTACTACTTCGGTTTCTTTTGTTTTATAAATCTTCACAAGGTTTTCACATACTATTATGTTATTATCCTGCCTGTTATCATCCTGCCCATCGCTCATCTATTATCTCACCATCCTCAAGGGTATATACACAGTCGGCTACCTCCATCATACTGGGGTCATGGGTTGACATTACAACTGCAAGCCCTTCTTTTTCTACCAGGGTTTTAAACAACTTTACAACCTGCAGCCCCATATGCGTATCAAGTTCAGCAGTAGGCTCATCAGCAAAAATAACTCCGGGCCTGTGGGCTATTGCTCTTGCTATAGCCACCCTTTGCTGTTCTCCACCTGAAAGTTCATGTGCCCTATGGTGCATCCGTTTCCCGAGGCCTACCAGTTTAAGGCATTCTTCCGCCCTTTCTTTCCTGTATGCAGGGTCATAACCTGCTATCCTCAACCCAAATTCAACATTTTCATAAGCAGACATTATGGAAATTATGGCTATCGATTGGAACACAAACCCAAAATCCTTCCTCCTAATTTCATCCCTTTTTAAAGCGGACATATTGCTTATTTGCCTGCCTTTAAAAAACACTTTCCCCCCCGTTGGAGTATCCAGTCCTCCTAAGAGATTTATTAATGTCGTTTTCCCTGATCCTGACCTACCTTTTAAAACTGTAAGTTTCTCCGGTAGGATACGGATATTTACTTTTTTTAGTGCATGTACAATTTCTCTTGCGGAACGGAAATCCATATCCAGATCTTCCGTCCATATTACCGGTGTCCTATTATCCTTCATTTTGACCTCCTCAATTTAATCTTCCCCTAGCTTTATAGCCTGGTTAATATTAATTTTTGAAACAAGAATTCCCAGTATCGTAATACCGGATAAAAGCATCATACCAACAATAGAGTATATTTTAATATAATCACCGCCATAGGC
This sequence comes from Bacillota bacterium, assembly GCA_013314855.1. Taxonomy (NCBI): domain Bacteria; kingdom Bacillati; phylum Bacillota; species Bacillota bacterium. The sequence continues at coordinate 1,802 of JABUEW010000175.1, forward strand.
AAACACTTTAAAGGGTAGTGCCAATTCCTCTACACTATATGCTATTTGGATAAGAGGAATAAATAAGTCACAGGTAAGCCCACCTATAATAATCCCCATTAACACCGCCATCCCAGATATCAACAGTTGCTCAAATATAAGCATAATGACTATATTTCTCATTGACAATCCCATAGCACGGAATATTCCAAATTGTAAAGCCCTACTCCGTATAGACAATACCCAGTATATTAAAAATCCTATGGCACTTATAAGCATAGTAATTACAAATCCCATTGTAAGCGCACCATTTGTTCCTTGAAGCATCGGGTCATTCTTTTTCTTAATTATTTCATTCTTTGTAAATTTAATATCCGTCAGCTCTATTTTCTTTTCTTGAATATCATTATACACCTCGGTATCAGTTGCACCAGGTTTTCTCTTTATCCATACCTCATAGGGTTCTAGCGACATTTTTGCCTGGATGTACGAGAAATTCGCCACAATTAAATCCCTGGGTTCACCCTTAGGAGTTTTTAAATTGGGATTAAACGTAGGCCAATAGTCTACAAAAGCGTAGATGTAACCTTCAAGGTATGTTTGGCCTTCCCAGGTTATATAAATTGAATCCCCTTCCCTTAACTTATATTTCTCCTGGACTGACCTTGATGCCAGAAAAGCAGTCGGAGACTCTGCCAAAAGGTTTAGATAATTATACCAGTGGTACGGCAGTAACCCGGGCCTAAGCCATGATACTTTCCCAAACTCATCAGGAATTATGCCGATTAAGTCTACATTATATGAAATTCCTGCAATGCTTCTTAATTCAATATTGCTTTTTCTGAAAACCTTGGTTGCCAGTTCAACTCCTGAAAGCTTCTCAAACTGCTCAAATGGAGGTTCAATGTACTCTACAGGACCATCATCCCCTCCAACCCCTATACCACCACCGGTTTCTCCCATCATACCGACACCTAGCATATCACTTCCAAAAGACACCTTATTAGTATCCCATTTTGCTTTTATAGCTATATCTGCTCCTACATCATACATCACCTTTTCCTCAATGTTCCTGTTCAATGTACGTGCTGCATTGGCATTGAATATACCAAGAGATAGCGCAAGAATTAAAAATAACATTAAGAACTGTTCTTGCCCACTGGACCTTCCTACATGGATAAAAGAAGCATAAAGGGCAGGAGTCCACACTTTTTTCCCAACCCAAAAAACAAGGTTTACCAATAAAGGGTATATTCTCAAAAATACAAGGCCTGCACCCAGTATAAACATAGTAGAAATAAGGAACAGAAGAGGGTCAATGGCCAGGTCAGTGCCGCTGACGCCTGTAAAAATCTGGGTAATTTTCCTCATCTTATAGTTGTATAAGCCATAACCCGCAATAGCTAAAAGGACTAAATCAAGGAAATAACGTTTCCACACAGGTGTTTTCCTTCCTCTGACTTTCTGCTGTTTATAAAGGACAATACTGGTCCTGGAAGATAAATAGGCGGGTAAGAGCATTGAAACAATAAATAGGGCCAGAGCTATAAGGGAATAAATATAAGCTTCTTTACTTAATTCCACAGGAAGGGCCGTCCTCTGTACAAACTCAAGGAATCCATTCGATAGTCCAAGAATCCTACAAATAAATAGTCCTAAAGGAGGTCCTGTTAAAAAGGCTATGCCTGCTAATAACAAGCTCTCAAAAAAATAGCTTAAAAATACTTGCAAACTGCTTGAACCTCGGCTTTTTACAACCGCTATTTCATTTTCTTCATTTTTCACTATAAGCTGGGCTACCATAAACATGTAGAATGCAAGCATTAATAGAATGGGAACCTGCAGTACCCATAAAGTTATACTTAATCTTTTTTCCCGTTTCTGATACTCTTCAAGGATCGGTATTAATGGAAGCCTTGTCTCAAGAATTGCAGTATATTTCTTTATCCATCTTAACTGCTCTTGATAGGCAGAAAGGATTCCATCAATATGTTCAATTTTAATTTTATGATAATCAAGGCCATAGTTCCAGCGTGCCTCTGTCAAATATGCACCTTCAGTTTCTTTTCCAGTTTCTATAAAAAACCGGTTGAATAGAGAGTAATCTATTATAAAGCTTTCATCATAGTTCCATAACCCATCAAACCAATAAAGGTCTCCAGGGTCTTTCATGGTAAACGTTCCGACAATTTTCACCTTACAGAGTACCTTATCTTCATTAAGAAAATCTTTTACCAGGTAAACTTCATCCAGTCTTAAATCCAGATTATCAAGGGCCTTTTCAGTGATAACGGCCTCTATAATATCCCCATCCATTTTCGCGGAAAACATCCTACCGTGTATAATATCCGCATGCTTTTCAAAATCAGTTATACCTTCAAATTTAAAAAACCTGGTTTTTGGTTTTTCTTCTCTTTGTATTTCAGGTATAGCAAGAAGATTATCCGCAATTAAAGATTTGTTTTTTACAATTACAGGGACACCCAGTTCTTCAGGGAACTTCACAACTCTATTATCAAACCATATGTATGCATCTATTCTGTCATTCCCGTCATTACTGTAATAGTGGAGCTTGGACTTTATGCTGAGCCTTCCAGGAAACCCTCCGTAGTTTTGCTGGTAACTCTCAAGGTCTTTTACAAGCATTCTTTGTAATACTCCATTGGTATATATGGGAACACTGCTTACCATGGCAACTGTTAATATTGACCCTATAAGCAGGGATAAAACCATCCACTTATTATTTAAAATTTTCCTTACTAGTATAATCAGCAACAGTCCTCCCCCCTTTTTACCATTCTATGATTTCTTCACCTTCTTCAAGACCTTTTACTATTTCAACCTGGGTAGGTGTTTCTATCCCAACCTGCACATTCCTGTCTTTTTTCATCCCATCTTCAAGTACATAGACAGTTTTCTGACCCATGAAACCACGGAGTAAATCCCTGGGTATTACAATTACATTTTCTTTCCTCTCCAAAAGAAGGCTTATCCTTGCAGGGTCACCCAGAGAAACACCTTTTGGCATATTTTTTACATCAATAAGGACAGATTTCTTTATGCTCTCATCAGCATCAAAAGGAGCTGTAGATGGAGTCATAACTACTTCGCCAACATACTCATTGTCATCGATCTTTACTTCAACTTTATCCCCCATCTTGAAATCTGAGACATTATCTCCCGAATATTTTAATTTGAGCCTGTTTACATCGGCAATCCTAATAAGATTTGAATGTGCGTATACATAATCACCTTCTTTTAAAGAGGCAATCCAGACAACCCTTCCTGAAACAGGTGAAACAAGCTTGGTTTTCTCCAGTTCCATTTGAAGGTTTTGTATTTGCATTTCAGCAGTTCTAATATCTAATTCCATTAAAGTTTTAGTATTATTATATTTCTCTATCTCTCCCTGAATTATAATTTCCTGCTCCTTTATCTGCTCTTCCAGCGCCTCCACTTCTTCAACTGCACCAGGCATTACATCCTGTATAGATACTCCTTCAGGAACATTTTCTATCGTTGCTTTTAATTTCTCTAACTTTTTATTATAATCATCAAGTTGAAGTTGGGCTAATTTAATTGACCTTTCGGTATTAGACAATGTTTGGTTATAATTGAGTTTAAGCCTCTCTAGAGCTATTTCCTGTTGAAATAACTGGTTTTCCAGGTTATCTGTTTCAAGCTGGATTAACACGTCCCCTTCTTGTACCATATCCCCGGTTTTTACGTTTATTGACTCAATCCTTCCGCCCCTATGTTTAAATGAAATATCAGTCTGAAGATCAGATACAAAATAGGCTGTAGCATTAATCCTTTTTTCAATAGTCCCTCTTTCTACTTTTATAGTCTTGTAGGTAACTTTTTCGGGAGTTTTTAAGGGAGGAGCAAGGACTTCTTCTTCCTGTGGGAAAAAGTAACACCCCGGCAAAGAGAAAATAAATAATGCTATAACTATCGCAAAAACAACCTTCACTATAATTCGGTATAACCTTGCGGACAACACATACATTTTTTTCATCAGAGTATACCCCCACATACATATCAGCTGGTCGGAATGTTTTTTCCTTTTTTATTTATAATATTAACTCTTATTTTCATTATAATATTAACTCTTATTTTCAAAAAAGTAAAGTCAATACAATGAAAAAGGGCGCATTTTTTATATATGACCCATATAATGACAGAAACATTGCGGAAGGTCTCGTAGAGCCTGTTAATCCGACGAGGGATAAGCAAATCAACTGTTCTAAGCAAAATAATTACATTGATGTGCTATTAAATTTTATTCAAATTATTTTGCGAGTTTGATTTGCCCCGAAGTGAATTTACAGGCTCTAGAGGCCTGGAGCACCGTTTCCGGAATATAATGGGTCATG
>JABUEW010000176.1 GCA_013314855.1 Bacillota bacterium
GATATGATTTCCTCTGGCGGGTTATTATCCAGGCTACTTCACAGAGGATGCATTTTATATATGGGTTACCTTTATTGATGCTTACTCGTTTTCTTTTGCCTGCACTTTCATTATTGCCTGGACTTAACCCCGCCCATGAACAAATATGTTTAGTAGTTTTGAATTTACTCATATCTGTGCCGATTTCTGCAAGTATGGTAGAAGCAGCAGTTTTATCGATACCCAGTATACCATCTATTAGCTCTATTTGATGGTCATATTTCCGGATAAATGAATTAATTTGGCTTTCCACCTCCGAAAGATGCGCTTTGAGACTCTCAAGGTGACTAAACATCATTTTAAGAAACTGCATCTGGTGTTTGTCCAGCCTGCCATTTATAGCCTGCATTATTTCATTTATCCTATTACGGGTCTGAGTTTTAAGACAACTGTCAAGGTCCTTGATAGTAATGCTGCCGTAGGTGTAAAGATGCTTTATAATTGCGCTGCCGGAAGTACCAAATATATCCGATATGAAAGATGAAAGCCTGAAACCACAGCTTTGTAGAAACTTCTCAATACGATTCTTTTGTGAAGTTATATCAGATATAATACTTTTGCGGTATCTTGTGAGGTTTCTTAATTCCCGGATACCTTTTTCGGGAATAAAACTTCCGTTTAAAAGACCAGCTCTTAAGAGAGTGGCAATCCATTCAGCATCTTTCATATTAGTCTTCTTGCCAGGTACGTTCTTCATGTGTCTTGCATTGGCAACAATCAGGGACATACGGCCATCAAATGCTGTTTCAAGAGTTTCATATACAGGTATCCAGTATATACCTGTACTTTCCATAGCCACATGCATGCAGTTTTCTTCAACAAGCCATGCTTTTAGAGAATCAAGGTCTGAAAGCAGTGTTGAAAACACTCTGATTTCAGAGGTGGGCTGTTTGTTAAGTGGTCCTTTGAGAAGGCATGCAACTATGGATTCTTTGTGGATGTCAAGACCGCAGCAGCACTCAAGTATGTCTTGCATATAAATCAACTCCTTAATAATTATTTTGACAGGAATGATTGCCCGAGATTATATGAACTTTACTACTCGTGCTACCTTACGGTGCACAATTTGTTGTGCTCGAAGGCAATCAGTTTACGTTGAAAATCGGGGTAATATTCCTCCAATGGTCGACCAAACTCTGTTCCTGTCTTACTTTTAATTTAGCACATAGTTGAAATTATGCAAGCAGCTTAACCCATTTTCATCCATGGTTGTGAGCGTAAGATCCTGACTCGTTGAAAAAGAGAGCCGATATTCAGCAGGAATTAATTCTAGGAGGGCGCATAGACGACCCAGCAAAGGAGCTAAGCTGACATCCACCTTATGGATAGGCAGAACGAAGGAATTTAGGCTACGAGCCAGCGAGACATGGGAGGTTATGCCACCTGAGATTATGTGGAGGAAACAGGGCCGTTATAAGCTGAAAAAAGGACACAGTTTATTAAGGTTACCCTTTTTTCCGCAGTTTCAGGCTACAAAGCATTAAAATGTGTATGTTCATGGGGAGCTCTCTTTAAAAAGGGTAAGGAGTGCAAGGGTACTCACAAATACAAATACGCTTGCCGTTTACCAAGATTATACACTATTTGGAGGAGAAAATCCATATGAATAAATAGCTAAAACACTTTTTTTAAGGGTTTCAGCATTTAATAAAAATTAACAAATAACTAATAACAAATAACTAATCTAAAAATAAAAGAGGGCCTTTGCCCATCCTTGAATTATTGACTGAGTCATCGAAGTGGGTTGTTATAGGAGGTTTTTTGACAGAAAGTATAAATAGTATATTGCTAAAAGAAGATAGTCCCTCTCAATATACATGAGAACCACTCCCTTCAAATTCTTTGAACCGTTGCTGTCAAATACTTAATAATGCCTAATTCAATAAAAAAGAAGGTGAAGTTATTATGATAATTGATAGTCATACACATTTAATATTTAAAAAGTCTGATACATTAAACTCTGAATTAAAGAAACTATTAGAGGTAATGGAAAGAACTTCTGTGGACAAAGCATGTCTTGTACCATTTCCAGAATCTCAAAGAAAATATTTTTTCTGGAAAGAAAATGAAATAATTGATACAGCTGAGGCTCTTGTAAATGCTGTATCAAAATATCCTGATAAATTTTTTGCACTTCTTTGGTTAAATCCTGCACTGCCAAATGAGTACAGTATAAAAATGATTGAAAAATATATTGTTAACGGACCTCTTGACGGGGTTAAGCTTCATATCCAGATGAATGCAAGAGATAAACGCATGGAACCTCTTGCAGAGGCTTTACAGGCATATAACATACCAATCTTGTTCCATGCCTGGTATAAAACAGTTCAAAAGTATGAATATGAATCTGATCCATCTGATATCGCGAATCTTGCATCACGTTTTCCAAAACTCAGGATTTTGATGGCCCACCTTTCAGGTTGTGGTAAAAGGGGTATACAGGATATAAAGGAGCACAATAATATTCTGATTGATACATCAGGCTCACAACCGGAAGATGGGTTACTTGAATATGCAATAGAACAGCTTGGTGTAGATAGGATAGTTTTTGGTTCAGATTACGCTGGAAGGGATATGGGTACCCAACTTGGGAGAATTTTCTCTGTAGATATGGATGAAATAGCAAGAGAAAAAATACTCTCTAAAAATGCAATTGCATTTTTTAAAAAAGGAGGTGGGCACTGTGATTAAATGCCCTCAAAAAATAATTGATTGTTCAGTATGGACGGGTAACTGGGCTTTTTATTACTTAAAATATGGTAAGCTTGAACTACTAAAAAAAAGGCTTATGAAATATAATATTGTTAGAGCTTATGTTTCTCCGATTGAAGCTATTCTAGAACAGGATCCAATGCGTGCTAATCTTCATATGTATAATGTTATTGATAATATGAAGATTAATTCTATAGATAATATGAAGCCAGATAATTTGAATTCAGAATTCTTTTTGCCTGTTCCTATTATTGACCTGTCGTTTGCAAATTGGAAGGATAACATTGAATTTGCCATAAAACGTAATGATGTTAAAATTGTGAAATTGCTCCCTAATTACCATATGTATGAACTGAATGAAGATAAATTAGAGAAACTAATTGAATATACATCAAAATATAACCTTATTATATCTATTCAAATGAGGGTTGAGGATGCAAGAAGACATCATCCACTTATGAAGATTCCTGATGTCGATATAATAAAGGCAGTAAAAGTAATTTCTGCCTTCCCAAAACAAAAGTTTATTATATGTAATGGCTATTTGAATGATGTAGAACAGGCACTTCATTTTCTTGACAATATTTATGTTGATATTTCCAGTGTAGAAGCACAGGATGTTCTTTCTTACTTGTGTGACAAATATGGCGCGGACCGGTTGCTTTTCTCATCTCATAGTGCTTTTTATTGTATAGAGGGAAATGTATTTAAACTCGTACTTTCAGGACTCGACAAAGAATATATGAATAAAGTAGCATATGAGAATGCATGTAAATTAGGTCTTTAATTAATTGAGCTACTTAGTGTCCCCTGAAAAATAAGGGCTTAGTACCTTGAAAAATCACATCTCAAGCAGGATTTTTGTGACAAAATGTCGAATATATATAGTGTACAACAAATATAAAAATCCTGAGAGGTGTATATAAATGTTAAGACTGGACTACCCTGAAATTGCAGCAGGACAAATATCAATAGTCGAGTAATTGCTTCCGCCCGAGAATTAAAACTTCCGGCAGACCTTGAAAAGGTAGACCAAATCCTAAATGATGAAAGGAGGTAACGGATTTTTGGTCAGGAACAAGGCTTAAAGTTTTGGATGGGAAAATACAAATAAGGCTGAAAGCGCATGGGAGCGCCATTTTATGCTGGTAAGACAAATATAAATGCCCGCTTTCAATGGGGGAGTTAGATGAAATGATGAAATCAAGAGAAAGAATATTGAAAACATTAAATCATGAAGAACCGGACCGTATTCCAAGGGATTTGGGAGGGACGGAGTCATCAAGTTTGTCGGCGTTTTCGTTTATAAAAGTTAAAAACTTCTTGGGATTTGACGATATTCCGTTTATCTATGACCCTTATCAATATATTGCTTATACCAATGATGCGATAAGGAAAAGGTATTTGATTGATACAAATAATCTGTCACCAGGCCCAAAAAATTGGAATGTTGTTGATCATCCCCTCGGTTTCAAGGTAAAACTTCCGGAAAAATGGAAGGAAGTATATAATTCCGACGGTTCAACATCCATCTTAAATAAAAACGGAAATATTATTGCCAAAAGGCCTTTAAACGGATACTATTTTGAGCCTGTTAATCCCCCGCTTTCGGCTATAGATGGACTTCAATGTATAAATTCTTATAAAGAAACGATATATTCATATGATTGGCCGTTTTTTATCGACGAATCACTTGATGAATTAAAACAAAGAGCTGTAGCAATGTACGGAACCGGGCAATTTATCGTTTTTAATTTATGTTGCCACATATTAGCAGCCGGACAAATGCTGCGTGGATACGAAAACTTTATGGTTGATATGTTGTGCAATGAAACAATGGTTCATAAAATTCTTGAATTGTTATTGGAAGGTTATTTAATGCGCATTAAAACCCTTGCACCTCTTTTGAGGAATCATATCGATATGGTTTTGCTGAATGATGACCTGGGAACTCAAAACGGACCGATGCTTTCTCTTGACTTATATAAAAAAATGATAAAACCTTACCAGCAAAAGCTGTTTTTCGAAGTCAAAAAGGAATTCGGGAAGCCGATACTATTTCACTCATGTGGAGCAATAAAAGAATTTATTCCTGACCTTATAGAAATAGGTGTAGATGCTATTAACCCTATACAATTAAGCGCAGCAGGTATGGATATAAAAGAACTGAAAAGGAGCTTCGGAAAATTCATTACATTCTGGGGAGGCGGAGTTGATACACAAAGCATTTTAAATCATGGTACTCCGCATGATGTAATGGAATCGATAAAGATAAATATAGACATTTTAGCCCCGGGCGGTGGATTTGTCTTTTGCCAGGTACATAATATACAGCCGGACGTTCCAATAGAAAATATAAATGCTATGTATGAAGCTCTGGACAGATTCGGTAATTATTAATAGCAGATAACTAAAAAGGTTATTACATTAATTTGTGAATTGGGAGACCAGAAGCAAAAAATGTATAAAAATGGGTACCCTGTACAATAATAATAATAAACATGATATATTAAAAATAGCAAGAACATTTGGAGAGATTCTTATAGCCAGTTTTAATATATTGTTGGGGAGATTAACTTATGATAGGTAACGGTGTTTTCAAAGCAATGCAGGGCAATAACAAAATTAATCTAAAAAGGCTTCATAAGTTGACTTTTGGGCAAAAGCTATTTTTATCATATTTTATTATTTTAATTATATGTATTCTATCAATGGGCGGTCTTTCCTACTCATATATTAGAAGCAATATCATGGAACAGTCGATAAGTTCAAACAAGAAACTTTTAAACCAGTTTAAAAATACAATTGACGGACTTGTACTGCAAAATATAAATTAAATATCCTGCATTTCGCAAATAAAAAAAATGTAAAATGTAATTAATTAACATAAGTGGATACAATTTACCTGGACAACCAACAAAAAGAAAGGTTCTTACGCAACGATTGTTATTTTTGCAGTGTATTTTTTATTACACGCAACTATTAATAGGTTTCATTGACATCCGTACTCTATAACAAGCAAAATTATCAGTCTTTGCGCAAGAACATGACGGCAGGCTGATTGTCCAGCGCTAATTCACAAATACCATATTTTTTATTTGTTTTTAATTTTTGGCATTTATCAAAGAGATAGATGGATAATATAATAAGCCAGCATATCACACGATGCGTAAGAACCTGCCATCATTATATAATATTAGGTGCTGTAATAAACGTAACAATAACATTTGTAAGCCCAATGCAGCAGTAGTGGGGTTGGACATTCCTATGGCATACCGCTGGAATTACCATAATTTCATTGGAAGACGGAAGCCTGCCATTTCAATGGCGATGTATTTCACGTTTTTATTAACATAATTATTTATTGTTATTTGATAATT
>JABUEW010000177.1 GCA_013314855.1 Bacillota bacterium
CTGGATATTTCGCTCCGATTGAGCCACGCGTACGCTGCGGAGTGAGCCACCGTCACGCGCGAAATGAGCCACTTTCGCGGAGGGAGAGCCATATGCAGTGCGCAGCGGTTTGAAAGGGGTGCAGGGGGAAACTTTTGAAAATGTCCCCCCTGCAGACCTGCCTTACTCCTGAATGCCCTTGCGTTTACGCATGGATTCCTCGCCGTCGATGAAGATGGTGTAGGAATCGTGGACGATGCGGTCGAGGATTGCGTCGGCCAGCGTATCCTCGCCGATCTTCTGGTGCCAGCCGGCCGGGCTAAACTGGGAACTGAAGATGGTCGAGCCTTTCTGATGCCGGGCCTCCACGATTTCAAGCAGGTCCCTGGCCTCGGTACTGGTCAGCGGCATCAGCAGCCATTCGTCTAGAATCAGCAGGCAGACCTTTTTGTACTGCTTCATGACCTTCTTGTAAATTCCCTCGCCGCGGGCGACGGCCAGCTCGTTCAGAAGATCGGGTAGGCGGATGTATTTGACCGAATAGAAGTTGCGGCAGGCCGCCATGCCGAAGGCGCAGCTGAGATAGGTTTTGCCGGCACCTGACGCGCCTAGAATGATGAGGTTGTGTTTTTCGGCGATGTAGTTGCAGGTGGAAAGCCGGGTAATCTGCTCTTTGTTCAGTTTCCGGTCGGCATGATATTCGATGTCTTCGATCGCGGCGTTCGGGATGTTGAACTCCGCCTGATGGATCAGCTTTTTCAAGTGGTTGCTCTTACGGCGGCTCCACTCGGCGTCGACCATCAGGCCGAATCGTTCCTCAAACAAGAGCTCCTTCATCGCCGGGTCCTCCAGCTGTTGCCTGTATGCGTCCGCCATAGCTGACAGCTTCATTTCGTGCAGTTTTCTGAGCGTGTTTTGGTCCATCATTTCGAATTCCTCCCATAGTACGCAGCACCGCGGGTGAACCCGAAGGACTCGGTATCCTTTTTGTTTTCGGCCGGTTTTTCCTCTGCGACCCTGTCCTGTCCGGTTTTCAGGATGGTCTGGACATTCCGGAAACTAGGGCTGGGCGTGTAGCTGAGAGCTCGCTTGCAGGCAGCCTCGAGCCGAGTGATTGAATACTTGTCTCCGAGTTTGAGCAGCGCCATGCAGGCGCGGTATCCCTGCTGTTCGACTTTGTGGGAGGCAAGAATGGCTTTGACGACCATCCCAGCGTTCGGACCGACCTTTCCGGCCCACGTGAGGAAGCGCTCGGCATTCCATTCGGTATACTTCTGATGGTCGGGCGGCATGTGGTCGGTTACGGTGCTGTACTGCCCCGGCCGGCCGTACAGCCTTGGATGAGAACAGATGCGATTGCCATCAAAAAGGACCTCGATGACATTCCGGGTCAGCCGCACGTCGACCTTCTGCTTGATGTACTCATACGGAACGCTGTAGAACATCTTGTCGACCGAGATGTGAAATGGCAAGTTCGGCAAAATGTAAAGTTGATTAATGATCCACCATAAATTAGACAATCTTATATTGCTTTCCTCTACATTTCATTCCTATACTTGATTAGGCGAATGCTAAAATTAAGAAAAGGAGTGAAGCATATGACCCAATCTATTGACAATCTGATCAATTATGCCAGAAACGTACTGGAAGAAGATGGCCTAACTACAGACTATGTCAAGCAGCTTTTGTATGCATGGAATGCCTTGAATCAGTATCTCCATGAGACTGGCCGGAGTTTATCAAAGGAAACAGTTTCATGTTTTCTGAAAGAAAGGTATGGCATTGATCCAAGCATTAACTTTGCACAGCTTACAAGCGTTAACAAACGGCGCAGGCGTGCAGTGCACATCCTGGTGAACTGTATGGAGCATGGGCTTGCAAGCATCCCAAAGACATACTCGCCTTACCGGTTTGACGCCGGGTTTGAGCAGGATTTTACTGCCTTCATAGAGGGCAGGAAGTCACAGGATTTATCTTTACCGACAATTAATAGAGACATCCACTGCCTCAACAAACTGTCAGAGTACCTGATAATGTCCGGGGCTATATCATTGCAGGAACTTGACAGCACATGCATCGTGGGGTTCATGAAATGGCTCTCGGTAACAGGACAGCTTCCTACCATGAAAGGTGCCGCCTCCTCCCTACGTCTTCTGGCTGATTATCTGTACCACGAAGGAATACATCAACAGAATCTGTCATGCCATGTACCTAAGGTAAAGGTGAAACCGGATGGGATACCTTCCGTATATACCCCGGATGAAATCCAGACAATGCTGGAACATTTCAGCCACTCAAATCCGGTGGATGTACGTAATTATGCAATGGTACTTCTTGCAGTCCGTCTCGGCATGCGTGCATCAGATATCTGCTCCCTTAGGTTTGAAAACCTGAACTGGCAGAACAGCACGATTGAGTTCACGGTCCAGAAAACAGGAAGGCATGCAGTCCTTCCCTTAACAGGCGAGGTCGGGGATGCCATCATAGAGTACCTGCGCTATAGCCGCCCCGAAACAGATGACAAGCACATATTCATAAGGCTACAGAAGCCTTACCGGGAGTTACGACCAGCTTCTCTGCATCCCATCGTCACACTTGCCATGAGGAATGCAGGCATCAAAATCCCGCCCGGTAAACGTCATGGCCCGCACGCCTTAAGGGCCAGCCTGGCAAGCGAGATGCTGTCCCGGAATACTCCATTGCCAGTGATTTCTGAAACGCTTGCCCATACGTGCACTGATACTACACGTATCTATCTGAAAATAGATATCAGCCATCTGCGGAAATTATCCCTGGATGTACCCCCGCTTGGGAATGTCTGGATGGGGGGTGTCCCGGTATGAATGACTACTTTTATGGTCCGTTTGCTGGCCTGCTCCATGATTTCGTTAACTTCAAACGCAGCATGGGCTTCAAATACCAGAAGGAAAGCACTTATTTAAAGCAGTTTTCCGAATTCTGTGTCATCAAGGGTTTACAGGAACCCGTATTGACTAAAGAACTTTGCGATGCTTGGTGCCATAAAAAGCCTTATGAGCAGCAGAGGAACGGTACGGACCAGCGGGTCACCTGCCTGAGGCAGTTCACCCTGTATCTCGTTTCCATCGGCTACGATGCATATATCCCTCTGCACCTTGAAAACAAACGGAGCCGGAAATCCAGATATGTCGCTTATGTATTTACCCATGAGGAGATGGATGCCATCATCTCATGCAGTGATAGGATTTATCCCCATCGCCGTTCAACAATGCATCTGGTGATGCCTGTCCTTGTCAGGCTGCTGTACAGCACCGGATTAAGGATCATGGAGGCACTCAGCCTGCAACTGAAAAATGTAGACCTGGTCAACGGGGTCATGCGGATTGAGCATGCGAAATTTGACAAGGACCGGCTCGTTCCCCTTTCATACAGTATGCTGGAGATTCTAAAGCAATACTGCAGTGTCATGCATCTGAAGTACCTTTCGGAAGATTTCCTTTTCATGGGGATTTCCCGGCAGCCATGTACACACCACGAGATTTACCTGAGATTCCGCGAACTGCTCCAGAATGCCAGGATCCCACATGCAGGGCGTGGAAACGGTCCGAGGATACACGATATCCGGCACACCTTTTGCTGTCATACCCTGCAGAAAGCAGTGGACAACAAGATTGACCTGAATGCGGCACTGCCAGTACTTTCCGAGTACCTGGGGCATGAATCCATTGCAGCGACAAGCCAGTATCTGCGGATGACAGCCGAAGTCTATCCGTCCATAATGGATGCAGTCAACGAAGTCTGCTCCTATGTGATTCCGGAGGTGAGGAGATGAAGCCTACAGATCTTGCCAAATACCTCACCAGATACCTTACATCATACCTGCCGGATACCAGGGGGTTAAGCACGAATACAATAGCATCAAGACGGGATACTTTCGCGCTTTTCTTCTCATATTTACAGGATGAGAAGAAAATCAACCCCTCCAAGGCCCACATATCAAGCCTTGACGCCGAAACAGTCACTGGTTTTCTGGACTGGCTTGAAAATACCCGTGGGTGTAGCGCTTCTACCAGGAACCTGAGGCTGTCAGCGCTGAAAGCATTTTTTCTATACATACAGACGCAGACACCGGATCATATGTACCTCTGCCAGCAGATAGCTGCATTGCCCCTTAAGAAATGTCCGGGAAAAAGCATCGAATACCTAACGCTTGACGGAATAAAGGCAATACTTGATGTGGTGGATACGGCAACACCTGCCGGCAGGCGGGATCTGGTCCTACTCAGTGTCCTGTATGACAGTGCAGCCAGAGTTCAGGAGATTGCTGACCTGAAGGTCGGTGACATACGGCTTCCAAAACCCTCCACAATTCGCCTGACCGGCAAAGGGAATAAAACAAGGGTTGTCCCGCTGATGGATTCCACTGCAAGGCTGTTGCACCAATACCTGGATGAAAATACCCTGCATCCAGTGGAACACTACAATCATCCGGTATTCAAGAACCGCAGCGGAACCAAACTGACCCGAGCCGGGATTACTTACATACTGGACAAATATGTTACCATTGCAAAGCAGTCCTACCCTGCATTAATGCCAAAGGATATTTCGCCACATTCTTTTCGGCATAGTAAAAGCATGCATATGCTTCAGGCAGGAGTACCCCTGATATATATCAGGGATTTCCTTGGCCATGCTGAAATTTCCACGACGGAAGTGTATGCCCGGTGTGACAGTAGTCAAAAACGGAAAGCCATAGAGGCTGCTTACCCAAATATCCAAGTATCAGCGTTACCATCCTGGCAGTCTGATGATGGACTGATGAACTGGCTCAAATCTCTTTGCTAAATTGTATGCCTGTTTATGGTGAAATGTAAAGTCATTCGGCTTGGAAATGCGTATTTAAAAGCATATATCTGACTTACTCTACATTTTGCCGAACTTGCCATTTCACATCAAATGTGAAGCTTCACATTTGATGTGGTAGTTGTACTGGACGGTGGCAACTTTCCACTGCGCCAGCTCATAGGGCTGCCGGGGCAGCGGCTGCAGAAAGTTCTTCTCCTCCTCAAAAAACACACTCAATCGGCTGCCGGGCTTTTTCTGGAATGGCTTGCGATTGAACTCGTCTAGCTTCTCCAGGATGGCGTCGTTCAACTCTGGTAGAGAAAGAAACTGCTGGTGCCGCAATGCCGCAAGGATCCATGTCGAAACAATGCCGACGGTTCCCTCTGCATTTGGCTTGTCCTTTGGCTTGCGGACGCGGGCTGGGATGATCACCGTGCCGTAGTGTTCCGCCATCGCATGATAGGCCCGGTTGATGACGGGGTCATACCATGAGCTCTTGTCCACGCCGGTCTTAAGGTTGTCAGGGATAAGGATGCGGGTTACCCCTCCAAAAAAACGGTAGGCGTTGACATGGGCGGTAATCCAGCTCTCCTGATTCTGTGAGAGAAAGCCCTCCACATAGGCGTAGCCGCTGCAGGACAGCACCGCCACGAAGATGTAGACAGGGATCGGCTCGCTGGTGTCGGTGTCGATGAGAAACGCCGTCTGGCCGGCCCAGTCCACCTCCATCTGCTCGCCCGGTTTGCGGTCGATGTGCATCGTTGCCTTGGTCCGGCTGGCATACTCCCGGTAGTATTTGCAGAACTGGGTGTACATGAACGGAACCTCGCCGCTCTGCCGACAGGTCTCGCAATACTCGTTCCACAGCAAGCTCAGCGTCACGCCGCTCTTGGCAAGCTCCCGGTGGACGTACTCGTAGTCCGGCATTTTGCGGGAAGTGGGAGCGTTCTGCTCCGGGAATAATCTCGAGGCGATGTCTTTCTCGCTAAGATTGTCCGGCAGCGGCCATGTCACTCCCACGTCCTGCGCCCGCGCCAGAACCTTGGCGACGGTGTTCCGAGAACACCCGCAGCTTGCTGCGATGCCCCGTTGGCTGATATCCTGAGCGTGTAACCTCAGGATTTCTCGGTATTTGGTCATACAAAGACCTCCAATGGATGTATTTGCATCGGATTTCGATGCATACATCCATTATACCGACAAGGTGGCTCCGCAAGCGTGACGGTGGCTCATTTTCAGCGTGACGATGGCTCTTACTCAGCGTACTGATGGCTCTGG